>JBFMAM010000137.1:0-5278 GCA_040755805.1 Nitrospirota bacterium | reverse complement strand
AGCTTTCAGTAGAGCAAGAAGAAGAGTCGTATGTTTCATCTCGATGCCAAAAGATAATTTTCCAAAGGGCTTAATTAGAGAATATTTGAACCATGTTGCAATAGTACAGGGTTCTTCTTATAGCAGATTGGGTAACCCAAGTGAAAGAGAAAGATGCCAGAGCGATTTTGAAAGAGATGTATTCGATGAGCTTGTGAAGAAGGGATTAGAAGTATATGCACAGGTTCCCTGTGCTGGATTTTTTATAGACTTTGTACTTGATAAAGAAGGTAGAAGAATGGCTGTTGAGTGCGATGGAGAATTTCACTATGAAGAGGGTGAGCTTAGAGAGGAAGACTATCAAAGACAGGACATTATAGAGCGATATGGATGGTTTGTACATAGAATTTCATCCCGGCGATTTTATAATAATCCACAGAAAACTATAGAGGAAGTAATAGAAAATTTGCAAATGCAGCCAAAAGATGAAGAGATTGAAGTCGGGCCAATGGAACATCTAAATCATTTTGAAACACCCAGAGAGCTTACAGAAAGTATTGAAGAGTCTAAACCTCCTTTTGATGAGAAAGCCTTTTCTGAAAAAAGCATCCAAGAAAAGATAATGGAAATCCTATCAGAAGAACCATTGCCAGTATGGGCTATAGCTCAAAAGCTTGGTATTACGAAGGAAGAATCATTTTCTGAACTAACAAAACTTTTAGAGAGGGAATGGCTTATTGAGATTTATGAAGATGGAGTAAAGAAATGGAAGGCAATAGATTAAAGAGTTATGATTTATTTTTCAAGGCATTAAGAAAAAAGCTTATAAGGATTTCAAATCAGAATTTGAGACAAAATTAGAGGGGTAAAATTTTTATGAAATACGAGGCAGTCATTGGTCTTGAGGTTCATGCACAGATGCTTACAGATACTAAAATATTCTGTGGGTGCTCTACAAAATTCGGCTCAGACCCCAATACACAGACATGCCCTGTATGTATAGGTATGCCAGGTGTACTTCCGGCTTTAAATAAAAAGGCCCTTGAGTTTGCCATAAAGACTGGCCTTGCAATGAACTGCAAGATTTCTCCATATAGTAGATTTGCGAGAAAGAATTATTTTTATCCTGACCTTCCAAAGGGGTATCAGATAAGCCAGTATGAGCTTCCGATATGCGAGCATGGTTATGTTGAGATTGTTGTTGATGGAGAAATAAAAAGGATAGGTATTATCAGAATCCATATGGAGGAGGATGCAGGTAAGAATATTCATGAAGGTGGTGGCAATTACAGCTTCGTGGATTTAAACAGGACCGGTGTCCCGCTCATGGAAATAGTCTCCGAGCCAGATATCAGAGGTCCCAGGGAAGCAGTAGAGTATATGAAAAAGCTGAGGACGATCCTGCGGTACCTTGGAGTCTGTGATGGGAATATGGAGCAGGGCTCTTTAAGATGTGATGCAAATGTATCCGTGAGGCCTTCGGGACAAAAAGAGTTCGGGGTAAAGACGGAGATTAAAAATCTTAACTCCTTTAAATTTGTTGAGAAGGCCCTTGAATACGAGATAAAGCGCCAGATAGAGGTCATAGAAGATGGTGGGAAGATTGTGCAGGAGACGAGGCTATGGAACCCGGAGAGGGGGATAACGGAGTCTATGCGGACCAAGGAAGAGGCGCACGACTACAGGTATTTTCCGGAGCCGGATCTTGTTCCCATAACAGTTGACCAGAGATGGATTGATGAGATAAGGGAATCTCTTCCTGAACTACCTGATATAAAGAGAGAACGTTTTGTCTCAGGATTCGGGCTTCCAGAATACGATGCTGATTTGCTTACATCAGACAAGCCTGTTGCTGATTGGTATGAGGAGGCAGTTAAGCTTGGAGGACAGCCAAAGGCTGTCTCAAACTGGATCATGGTCGAGTTGATGAGATTATTAAATGAAGAGAATAAATCCATCGAAGAGTGTCCCCTGAAACCAGAACAGCTCGTTGAGATGCTCAGACTTATAGAAGAAGGTACTATAAGCGGGAAGATAGCAAAGACAGTCTTTGAGGAAATGTATAAAACCGGCAAGGATGCAGAGGTTATTGTAAAAGAAAAGGGACTTGTACAGATAAGTGATGCGGGTGTGATAGAGAAGGTTATTGATGGTGTAATTGCGAAGAATCCAACAGAGGTAGCAAGGTACAAGGCAGGAGATGAAAAACTCTTAGGATTCTTTGTAGGTCAGGTAATGAAACTGACAAAGGGTATGGCAAACCCTCAGATGGTAAATGAGTTACTAAAGAAAAGGCTCTCATAGGCAATTCGCAACCTTGATTTTATACCTGCCTTTTCATTAATCTTAATAGGAGAGGTTTTTGCAAAAGTCTCGCCACAGAAGTCACAGGAGCTAAGAGCAAAGGGCAAGGAGCACAGAGACGGCTACGGTAACGATGCCCGTTTCGTCCAGCGGCTATGTTGTTCGGCTTTTTCATCCGCCTCAGGCGGACCGTTACACGTAACCGATACGGGCCCCGTTGCCTTAACCGTTTAACGTATGCATTGCTAATAGCTCTATGCTAATCGCTCTATGCTCTTTTTCGCGGTGTTCTCTGTGGTTAAAGTAGTTTTGCAAAAGGCCCAGTAGATTGTGGAGAGATGCCCGAGAGGCTGAAGGGGCACGACTGGAAATCGTGTGTGGGGTCTAAAAGCCTCATCGAGGGTTCAAATCCCTCTCTCTCCGCCATCTCTTCTTTCTGCAGTCCGGGAACGGCCCTGCGCAACAGGCGATGTGAACCCCGTCAGGTCCGGAAGGAAGCAGCGGTAAGCATTTTTTCCTGTGTGCCGCAGTTAGCCGCTCTCGGGCTGCAGAAAGGGGATAAAGAATTATGGGCTATTTAGTCTTAGCAAGGAAATGGAGACCTCAGGGGTTTGGTGACCTTATTGGCCAGGAACCCATAACACGCATTCTCAAAAATTCGATAGAACAAGGAAGGATTGCACATGCCTATCTCTTCTCTGGTCCGAGAGGGGTTGGTAAAACCTCTACAGCGCGGATTCTTGCAAAGGCACTGAACTGTAAGGATGGACCAACATCTAACCCATGCGGTTCATGTACGTCTTGCGCATCAATAACAGATGGTTATTCCATAGATGTGATGGAGATAGATGGTGCATCGAACAACAGCGTCAATGACATAAGAGACCTCAGAGAGAGGGTGAAATATGCCCCTTCGGGTGGAAGATTTAAGGTCTATATTATTGACGAATCTCACATGCTGTCGGATGCTGCATTCAATGCACTCTTAAAAACCCTTGAGGAACCACCACCTCATGTTGTCTTTGTACTTGCTACAACAGCTCCGAAAAAGATACCTCCGACTGTACTTTCGCGTTGTCAGCATCTTCCCTTCAGAAGAATATCCAGCCAGAAGATAAAGGAGAGTTTAAAAAAGATATCGGATATCGAGGGTATAAACGTTTCTGGTCCTGCGCTCGAATTGATTGCAAGGGCTGCTGACGGAAGTCTTCGTGACTCACTTACGATCCTGGATCAGTTATCATCTTTTTCACCTGATATAAGAGAGTCCGATGTTAAAGATCTTCTCGGAATAGCAGACTTTGAGCTCCTCTCCAGGATCTCGACGGCACTGATTGAAGGGAAAAGAGAGGAGATACTGAGAATTATAGATGAGCTTGCAGAAAAAGGCACTGATATTAAATCCTTTACAAAGGAGCTTGTCCAGTTCTTTAGAGATCTGTTAGTTGCAACTGTTATAAAAAAGCCCGAGGAAGCACTTGATTTAAGTAAAGAGGAGATGGATGTAATAAAGGATATCATAAGCAGGACGTCCGAAGACCATCTCACCCTTATACTCTCAGAACTGATGAAGACAGAGATTGATGTAAGAAATGCATCATCGCCACGGCTTGCCTTCGAGATGTCTCTAATAAAGGCGAGTTTTCTTAGTAATATGAAATCCCTGAAGGAGATCATGGAAAATATAGAAGCGTATACGAAAGATTCACAGCCTGAGATTAGAAAGTCTATGCCCTCTGAACCCGAATTCGAAGAAGGAAGTTTCTGGGACAGAACTATAAAAAGATTGGATGCGCCACTTGCCTCAAGGCTATCAAAGGCAAAGTTCAAACTTACGGGTGACGAGCTGACCATCATCCTCAATGGCAGCAACTCGCTCTTCGCGGATTCTATTGAAAAAAATATGGAAGTGTTAGAACAGATTTTTTCAGAAGAGCTCAGGACTGAAATCAAGATAAAGATTGAGACGGTAAAAGAAAAGGCAATCTGCAAAAAAGACCTGAATAAAAAGGTAATTGAAGAGCCTATTATTAAAGAGATCCTCGAACTTTTCGAGGGAAGAATTGTAGATGTGATTCCGATAACGGAAGATAGGAAGTAGAATATGGTAAATAGGCAGTGCATAGCATTTTCGCTCATTCTCGTCCCGATAAATCGGGACTCCGAGGCTTTTGCCTCTTGACTTTATATTATTATTTGACTATCGGCAAAAGAATCCGCTCAAATGCTATGCACTGCCTATACATGTAGAGAATAAATTATGCATATTGAAATAAAGGGAGGATGATATGTCAAAAAAGATGCTTGGAGACATAATGCGCGAGGTACAGAAGCTTCAGACTGAAATGACTAAGGTGCAAGAAGAGGCAAGGAAAAAGACCGTTGAGGCAACAGCCGGAGGCGGTATGGTCACGGCCATTGCAAACGGTGCAGGTGAAATCGTATCCTTAAAAATTGAGAAAGAGGTTGTAAATCCTGATGATGTTGAAATGCTACAGGACCTCATCATTGCAGCAGCAAATGAGGCCTTACGGCGTGCACAGGAGATGGTTAGCAGTGAGATGTCAAAACTGACTGGCGGATTACAACTCCCGGGACTTGGAGGATTGAGAAATATATTTGGGAGATGACGTTAAAAACAGTCAATAGTCATCAGTCATTAGTCATTAATACAAAAGCATTAAGTAAATTGACATAAAATATATAATGTTGTCATTCCCGCGCAGGCGGGAATCCAGTCATATCAGTATTCTTCTGGATTCCTGCTTTCGCAGGAATGACGGGAAAATATAACATTATTAATTTCGTTCATATTAGTGGATCATCTCCAAAAAAGTTGGTAAGATCATGAGGATTCAAGGGGTCAAAGAGTCAAGGATTCGAGGGAAATGCTCAAGAATTACAAAGACTTAAAAGTTTGGCAAAGGTCTTATCAACTATGTTTAGATATTTACCACCACACCAGAAAGCCCTGTCTGTAAAGACGGGGATGAAT
>JBFMAM010000136.1:4129-5285 GCA_040755805.1 Nitrospirota bacterium | reverse complement strand
GACTTCTTCTTGGTAGGCTTTTTCAATAACCTCGCTATTCAAGGCTTTTTGTTTGCGCCTTCTCATTTCATAGAGGCTCTCTTTTATCAATATTTGTATAAAATACGGGATAGGAGAACCGATTAATTCTAAAAATTTTTCAATTATTTCAGATGGTATCTGTTTAATCTGTCCTTCGCTCTCCAAGAGTTTTCTGACATAGGTTCTGCCATCTTCTTTTGAAAATGGCCCAATTCTGATAATCTGAAAATCATTTATAACCTTAGTACCTGCCCCTACTTTTTCCAGTACATGTTCGATGCCTATAGAGCCACCAACTACCCAGCGGGTTTGTGATAACTCAGGCATTTGTCTAATTCCTCTGAACCAATGAAGAAACTCACGAGCGCTTTGCTCACCGCCGTGTCTCTTTGTAATATTTTGAACGAGTATAGGGAGTTCATCAATTAGAAAAAGGATCTTTTCCTCATGTCCTGTAAGGTTATAAATTAACTCCAGCCCTTTTTCTTTCCAGTCTTTCTTGATGCCTTCTTTTATCTTTAAACGGACATCAGCAACTCCTATTTCTTCTATCTGCCCTACTATATTCTTTAACCATTTAGTCACAGGCTTTAATTTATTACGGAGTTTTGAATCTAAAAGCAATTTTGTCATAAGGGCACTGATGAGGTCTTGAGGCTCGCTCATTCCTTCAGTATCTTGGTAAAAAACCTTAAAACCCATTTTAGGATTTTCATAAAGGTTGTACATTATGCTTGTTTTGCCAAATCTTCTCGGTGCTTTCAATAAGATAGAGCCTTTTGGGAGCGCTCTCCAAATACTCTCTATTTCTTCCTGTCTATTCCAAAGATCCTCCCCTTTAGCAATGTTTCCAATAACAAAGCTGGGCCCTTCAATCATCAAAATCCTCCTTTTATAGCAAATATGTTTTATAACAACTTTGTTATACAACAAAATTGTTATATTGTCAAGAGATTTTTAACCTTTAAGAATACGCTCGATCAGAATGGCGGTGATGCTTGACCAATAAAAGGTGTTAGGCATGAGAGGACATTGCTATTTCAATTTAATTTTCAGATAATGAATAGAAATGAATAAACAAACAATCCAAAATCTCTTTTTAAAAACTGCAATTGAATATAAAGATAATATCGTC
>JBFMAM010000136.1:0-4029 GCA_040755805.1 Nitrospirota bacterium | reverse complement strand
GAAGGGCGATAAGGTTGCAATTATTTCTGAGAATAGACCAGAGTGGTGCGCATCATATCTTGCCATATCTCTATCAGGTGGGGCTGCCGTTCCAATAGATGCACAGCTCGGACCGGATGAGATAAGAAACCTACTTGCTGACTCTGAGTCGAAGGTAGTATTCCATAGCTCAAAGACAGAAGAAAATGTAAGAAGGGCTGTCAAAGACCTCATCACTCATAACTTATCACCCACTCTAATAAATTTCGATTCACCTGAATTTAAAGATGCATGCAGTACTCCAGAAGTTACTAATTACCCAGAAGTTTCAGAGGAAGAAGTTGCATCACTTATATATACATCAGGCACAACAGGTATACCAAAAGGTGTACAGCTTACCCAAAAAAACTTCTGTTCTGATGCAGAGGCTATTATAAAGGCTGGGATTGTCACACATAACGATAATGTGCTTTCGGTACTGCCATTACACCACACCTATCCATTCATGTGTACATTCCTTGTACCTGTTTCCTTAGGTGCTTCCATCACATACGCACCAAGCCTGAAAGGTCCTGAACTCATAGCAGCAATAAAGAATAAGGGAGTAAGCATTCTTATTGGAGTACCACAACTCCTCGAACATATAAGAAACGGGATTCTAAACAGGATAAAACAATTACCTGGCCCCATACCAAAAATAATGATCGGTATTTTAAACCTCTGTGGGAATCTCAAGCAAAATTTAGGGATCAACATGGGTAAGTTAATGTTCAAATCAGTCCACAGGGCACTTGGTGATAGGTTCAGGTTCTTTGCAAGTGGAGGTGCAAAACTTGATTTAGAGGTGATGAAAGACCTTGAAGCGCTTGGTTTTACAGTCGTTGAGGGTTATGGCCTGACAGAGACCTCACCTGTTGTTACATTCAACCCGATTACAAAGAGAAAGGTAAGTTCAGCAGGCAAGCCTCTACCGTCTGTGGAGATAAAAATAATAGATCCAGAAAGGCGTGAGGAGTTATGTGTGATGGGTGAGGGTGAGATCGTAATAAAAGGGCCTATGGTTATGAAGGGCTATTATAAAAATCCTCAGGCAACTGAACAGGCGATGAAAGAGGGATGGTTTTTTAGTGGAGACCTCGGATATATGGATAGTGATGGCTATCTGTTCATAACTGGCCGCCTAAAAGAGTTAATCGTTCTGAGTTCCGGAAAAAATATTTATCCAGAGGATGTAGAAAATCAGTATATGAAAATTCCCCTTATCAAAGAGATATGTGTGATGGGTATTGAAGAAAAGGGGGTTGTTGAACCCCTTCACGCAGTGATAGTACCAAATTTCGAGTATGCAAAAAAGGCACGGATCGGAAATCTGCAGGTAGCCCTAAAATGGGATATAAATAATGTTTCACTCCATATGCCCCAATATATGAGGATAAAAGGATATACCGTTTATCCCGACCCCCTGCCGAGAACCCCTCTCGGAAAACTCAGGAGGTTCATGATTAAAGACCTGATAAAAGTAAAGAGCGAAGAGCTAAGGGCAAAGGGTGAGGACAAAAGGCTCATGATTGATGAAATAGGTAGGAAGGTTGTTGAGTGCATAATGCCTTTGCTGAAAAAGGAGATTCAAATACAGTCAACAGACAATCTCGAGCTTGACCTTGGGCTTGACTCTCTCGCCAGGATAGAACTTGTTGTTTCACTCGAAAAGGCATTTTCGATAAAACTCCCCGAGATCTTTGCATCAGAGGTGCAGACTGTCGAGGAACTCGTCTCAAGGATAAAGGAATACGGCAGGCATGGGATTAGTGAAATTGAAAAGATGCCAATGTGGAAAGATATATTAAAGGCAGAGCCAAGTCTTGACGATAGGAAAAAGGTTGGACTCCACTATAGTTTTTTAGAATGGCTGATAGTCCTTATTAGTTTAAGGCTGATAAAGATTATCATGAAAATATTTTTCAGACTGAAGATTGAGAGTCTGGAGAATATACCTGAGAAGGGACCTTATATCATCACACCAAATCACGCAAGCTACCTTGATGGATTTAATATTGTTGCTGCACTCACATCAATATCATTCAGGGATTTATATTCCCTCGGTTTTCAAAAATACTTTACCGGCACATTTAAAGAGTCATTCGCCAGACTTGCCCATGTTATCCCGATAGACCCTGAAACCTATCTCACCAGGGCACTCCAGATGGCTTCTTATATCCTGAGAAATGGGAAATCTCTCTTGATATTCCCTGAAGGGGGAAGATCTTATGACGGTGAAATAATGGAATTCAAAAAGGGAGTGGGTATACTTTCCTTAGAACTTAATGTGACTGTTATTCCAGCCTATATCACCGGCTCATTTGAGGCCCTCCCGAGAGGCAAGATATGGCCTAAATTTACCGAGATGAAAATTACATTCGGAACCCCTCTTTATCCATCTGAATTAGACATGTCAAGGAAACCAGAGGGCATGGATGAATACCAGTTCTTTGTGAATGAGTTAAGAGAAAGGGTAAAGGCATTAAAGGAGTTCGATTTTCGTAAGTTCTAAGAAGCAAAGGATGATTTAATATTATATTCCTTATCCAGGCTATAAGCCATAACCACGGCTTTATCTATTTCTTCATAAAGGAAGTCAGGAGTGCTCAGGACAAGGTGAGGAGCCTTATCATCAAATTTGAGGTCGAATCTGTGGCTCTGTTCATAAAGTGTAGTGCCAGGAAGGACATGAAGAATGCTGAAAACGATAGTAGTAGGCATCATTTCTATTAATGTCTTTGCCGATTTTACAAATCTAAAAAAGTTATCACCAGGCAGGCCAATGATTAAATCAGTAAGCACCTCTATCCCGTTTTCTTTCAGTAGTCCCATTGCCCTTTTAAATTTCTCTTCATCGTAGTAGCGATTGACATTTTTCAATGTCTCTTTATTTACTGTCTGAGGGCCTGTCTCCACACTTTTAACATTAGCCTTTTTAAAAAGGGTGACTGTTTCTTCGTCAATAAATTCTGCTATGACTTCTATCGTGCGTAATTCAGTACTAAAACGGTTAGCCCTGGAGATTATCTCTGCTATCTTTTCCAGTCTCTCTTTTTTATGATTAAAAATGGAGTCAATAAAGTGAAAACTCTTAATCTCACGATGGCTCATAATGAGTTCTATCTCCCTTCTTATTCGTTCTTCAGGGAAAAAGCGCAGTCGAGGGAAATTTTTCCCTTCAAAGCAGTAACTGCATTTAAAAACGCATCCCCGATAAGTCTCTATATAAGTTACCTCATCTCTGGGCACCAGGATGCCCTCCAGATAGGGTGAGGGAATTTCATCCAGGTTCTCAATCAGTGGCCTGTCAGGATTTTCTAAGACCTGTCCGTTAAGTCTATAACTAATACCTTTTATTCCTTCTAACTGCCCTTCCCCTAAATAGTGCTTCAATAGTTCCGCAAATGTGGCCTCACCTTCCCCTTTAACAATAACATCAATAAAATGATATTCCTTTAGATATTTGTTAGCAATTGGCCCTACCTCTGGTCCACCGAGGATAATCTTTATTTGAGGAGAAATTGTCTTAACCACCCTGGCGGTCTCCAGAACCTTATTCATATTCCAGCAATAACAAGAAAAACCAATAATATCTGGTTTATTTTGGGCGAGATAATAGACCACCTGCCGCACATCGTGTGTTTCGGTATCAAAGTCAACAATATCTATTAAGGAATTTTCATGAATAAATTTGTCTTTATGGGCATAGGACTTAAGATAACCCGAAGCAAGAGAAAAATGGTTGGCCCAGTTAAATGAAATAAGAATGACCTTCATCCTACCCATACAATGCCTTTATATCTTGAAAATATATGCTTGCTTTTACTGGAGAAAATTCTATATCCCCAAACTGCTTTAAATATCTGATTTCCACACCCGGGCATATCTCCTGGTAAATGCAATCCTGGCAATATTTATGGTGTTTATAAGTCTTATCAGGAATAGTATTATAGCCATAATAAATTTCACCTATATGATGTTCCAAACCCTGCATAACACAGAAAGGCAGAC
>JBFMAM010000135.1:0-5301 GCA_040755805.1 Nitrospirota bacterium | reverse complement strand
CTTTGGGATTAAAGTGTAAAGTTTTTTTACACTCCTTGGCCTTTAGTACAGGAAGAAAGGCGGGTTTTCTAACCCCGCCCAAATTGATTATGGATTATGGGCTTAAAGATTAAGTTTCGTTTTTTTTGGTATAGAAATTGTTATAATAAAAAATGGATCATCTCCAAAAAAGTTGGTAAGATCATGAGGATTCAAGGGGTCAAGGAGTCAAGGATTCGAGGGAAATGCTCAAGAATTACAAAGACTTAAAAGTTTGGCAAAGGTCTTTAAAAAGTTTCTGTAAAGCAAATATGGATGTTAAGAAGATAGAAAAAGGTGTCAGGCTCATACTCGAGGGCATTGGCGAAGATCCTGAAAGGGCAGGGCTCAAGGAAACGCCGGAACGTGTTGCCAGGATGTATGAGGAGATATTCGCTGGTCTCAAGACTCCTACAGAAGAGATACTAAAGCATATCGAGGGTGAAAGTCATGATGAGATGGTACTGTTAAAAGACATCCCATTTTATTCTGTATGTGAGCATCATCTACTCCCCTTTATAGGAAGGGCCCATGTCGCATATATACCAGCCGGTGGAAAGATTGTTGGCTTGAGTGAGCTTGCAAGGGCAGTCGAGGTTTTTGCAAAGAGGCCACAGATGCAGGAGCGCTTAACAACACAGCTTGCTGATTTGATAATGGACAGGCTTAAACCTAAAGGCGCTATGGTTATTATTGATGCAGAACATCTATGTATGAGCATGAGGGGTATAAAGAAACCTGGTGCAAGGACAGTTACGTCAGCAGTCAGGGGAATATTCAGGACGAAACAATCCACAAGGGAAGAGTTGCTGGAACTGATAAAGAGTAAGCAGTAGGCAGTAAGTAGTGCTTACTACCTACTACTTACTGCCTACTAATAAGGAAGGAGGAGGGGAAAATGTCAGCAATACTTATTAAGGGTTCTGATATCTCGAAGCAGATCAAAGAAGAACTGAAACATGAAGTGGCTGAATTAAGGGAAAAACACAACTTCGTCCCTGGACTGGCTACAGTCCTTGTGGGTGAGGACGAGGCCTCAAAGGTCTATGTTGGGGCTAAAGAAAAGGCATGTAAGGAATTAGGTATTTATTCTGAAAGGATTGACCTTTTAGGCGATACAACCGAGAAAGACCTCTTAGCTCTTATTGAAAGACTCAATAAAGACCCTAAGATCCATGGCATACTTGTGCAGCTGCCTCTGCCAAGGCATATTAATGAGACCAATGTCCTTTATGCTGTTGATCCCAAGAAGGATGTGGATGGATTTCATCCTGTGAATGTGGGCAAACTGATGCTCGGCAAACCTGATTTTATCCCCTGCACTCCTCATGGCATACAGGAGCTCTTAATCAGGTATGGTATAGAAATAGATGGTGCTGAGGTAGTAGTTGTGGGAAGGAGCAATATAGTAGGTAAACCAATTGCCAATATGTTACTTCAAAAGAAGAAAGGGGCAAATGCCACGGTTACAATATGCCATACCGGAACAAAAGACCTCGCCTCTCATACCAGGCGAGCAGACATCCTGATTGTAGCTGCTGGAAGACCAAAGACTATCACTGCTGATATGGTGAAAGAAGGTGTGGTAGTAATTGATGTTGGTGTAAACAGGCTGGAGACCGGCCTGGTGGGCGATGTAGATTTCGACTCTGTCAAGGAAAAGGCCAGGGCAATAACACCTGTACCTGGTGGTGTAGGGCTGATGACGATAGTAATGCTTATGTATAATACGGTTCATGCTGCAAAGATGACAGCAGGAATAGAAACCCCATGAGGCTTATAGGGACATATTTGACAGATACCGAGAATGAGGCCCTTGCAGAATTCAAGAAAGCATTGGTTGACCTTCTTGGAAGTTCCCTGCTTGTGCTCAGACTTTTTGGCTCTAAGGCACGTGGAGATTTTAGCAGGAGCTCTGACCTCGATGTGGCAGTTGTGATACAGGGAGATGTAAACAGGAAACTCAGGAATAGAATTTATGAAATCGCATTTGATATAACATTTGCTGCTGATTATACCTTTAATCTTTCACCAGTGATATTTACCGAAGAGGAGTTTATGCGTCTAAAAGATGAAGAATGGCGGATTGCCCTTGATATAATAGATGAAGGTATTGATATATGATTGAAGAAAACAAGACAAGGCATGTGAGAAGTGAGATCAATGTTGCGCAGGATGCGCTTGAGGAGTCAGCTATTCTATTTGAGAAAGGACTCATAAGAGGTGCTATATCGAGGCTTTACTATTTTCTTTTTCACATGATAAGGGCTCTCCTTGCATCGAAAGGATTAGAGCCAAAGAGTCACGATGGTGTAGAAAGATTATTTTCACTTCATTTCGTAAAAGAAGGCATTTTTGATCCATCAGATGCAAAGGTGCTCGCAGTCCTTATGAAGTATCGTTCAAACGCAGATTATAAACCAGAGTATGTCTTTACCAATGAAGATTATATCGAATATAAAGAAAAGGCAGGCCTTTTTTCTGAGAAGATAAAAACATTTCTCAAAGAAAAAGGCTATCTGGAGGATTAACGTAATGACTAATAAAGCCGTGCCTCCTTGTCAGGCAGCATGCCCTATACGTACAGATGTGCGTGGCTATGTTTCCGCAATTGCAAGAAGTGACGTAGAGATGGCGATTAGAATTATCCGTCAGGTGAATCCATTCCCTTCAGTTTGTGGAAGAATCTGTACCCGACCGTGTGAGGCTGTATGCAGGCGTGCACAGATAGACGAACCTATTTCCATTGCAGCGCTAAAGCGATTTGCAGCGGAACAAGTAGGGGCGAACGGCCGTTCGCCCCTACTTGTTCAGCAGCCTGAACATTACTACGATGAAAGAGTCGCTGTAATAGGGAGCGGACCAGCCGGTCTAACAGCAGCCCATGACCTTGCATTACTTGGCTACAGGGTTACTGTTTTTGAGGCACAGAACGTACTTGGTGGGATGCTGAGTGAAGGTATTCCAGATTACAGGCTTCCCAAAGATGTGGTTAAGGAAGAGGTTGATTCTATATTATCACTGGGTATTGAGGTTAAGACTGGTTTGTCCCTCGGTCGAGACTTTTCGATTGAAGGGCTTCTTAAAGATTATCAGGCTGTATTTTTAGCAGTGGGTAGTCAAAAGAGTTTATTCCCAAGATGCAAAGGGGTAGGGCTATCTGGAATCATCACAGCCGTTGAATTTCTTAAACAAGTTAGCAGGGGACAACGCCCCTTTTTAGGTGAACGTGTTGTAGTTGTTGGAGGGGGTCATACCGCAATTGATGCAGCCCGCACCTGTCTTCGCATGGGTTCTTCCGAGGTTACAATTATTTATCGCAGAACTTTAGATGAGATGCCAGCTGGCCGCGCAGAGGTTGAGGATGCAGAGAAGGAAGGGGTGAAGATCAGGTATCTGGCTGCACCGGTTGAGTTTTCAGGTAATGGAAATGTTCAAAAGGTGCGATGTATCGAGATGCGGCTTGGTGAGTTAGATGAGTCAGGACGACGTCGGCCTGTGCCTGTAGAGAACTCTGAGTTTGAAATCGAGGCTGATACAGTCATCTTAGCAATTGGTTATATCCCGGAAGCTGACGCATTAAAGGATAGTGGGTTAATCTTGAGTAAGAATGGCACGGTAATTGTAAAAGACGAGACAGGCGCAACTAACTTAAAGGGTGTTTTTGCTGGTGGGGATGTTGTGAGTGGACCTTTGAGCGTGATTGAGGCTATTGCAGCAGGCAAGAGGGCGGCTGATGCGATACATTGTTATCTCCGCAATCTGCCGGCCAAAGAGGTTGAAAAGCCTTTGCCCTTTGGAATGCTTAATGATAGTATAGTCAGGCTGATTAACAAATCAATGAGGCAGAAGATGCCTGCTCTCCCAATTGAAAAACGGATCAATAGCTTTGCCGAGGTAGAGTTGGTCTATAACTGGGGTGAAGCATTAAAGGAAGCGCAACGCTGCTTACTCTGCGGTGCAGGAGCACTCGTTGCAGAAAATTGTGCAGTTTGTCTTAACTGTGTTCGTGTATGTCCTTATGGAGTGCCGACTCCGGGCAAAGAGATAGCTGAAATCGATATAAGCCAATGTCAGGCCTGCGGGATTTGTGCATCAGAATGCCCTGCATCAGCAATAAACTTAAAACTTGAAACAATGGCTGATGGCCGTGCTGCATTGGAGCAGGTTATAGATATAGCCAGGCGAGAGGCACCGGAAATACTCATGATCGGCTTTTACTGTCAATACAAATCACATACACGCCCTCCAGCTGGCAGAGATGGTGTGTACCCCATTAGAAAAAAAGCACCATATGAGACCCGTAGCAAATTGCAACGGGTTGAGCTTTCTAACGGGGTGTACTGGCTGGGAAAGCTCTGCACAGGTCGGGTGGATGTATTTCAGCTAATTTATCCTTTTGAGTTGGGTGCGGATGGTGTGGTGGTACACATGTGCAAGAACGAGGAATGCCGTTTTAGGGACGGGAGTAGATGGCTACTTGCACATATTGAAAGGGCCAGAAAGATATTAGATGAGATTGGCATAGGTGCAGACCGACTGAATACAATCTCTGAGGGAGAAGATGTCTCTGATTTCAGAAAAAGGCTTGAAGTCTTAGGTATAAATCTACTGAGAAAAGGAGAGAAGGTGAAAGGATGATTGTTGCTGAGATTAAGCCCTTTGGAGAGATAAAAGATATGCTTAAAGACTATAACAGGGTTCTAATTGTAGGTTGTGGTACTTGTGTTACTGTCTGTCTAAGTGGTGGTGAGAGGCAGGTTGAATTGTTGGCATCAGCCCTCCGAATGGCAAGAAAAATAGAAGGTAATGAGATCACTGTAGGGGAACGGACAGTACTCCGACAGTGCGATCCAGAATTCATCGACCAGATAAAGGATGAGGCTTCTCAATATGGCGCAATCCTATCAATGGCTTGTGGCGCTGGTGTGCAGGGAATTGCTGAGAGACTTGGAGATATCCCTGTTTTACCAGCGCTGAACACTAGGTTCATCGGAATTTCAGATGGGCAGGGTAAGTGGGTTGAGGCTTGTGCAGCCTGTGGGGACTGTATGCTTGCACAAACTGGTGGAATATGCCCTATAGCAAGATGCCCTAAGGGCTTATTTAATGGCCCCTGCGGCGGGTCTCAAGGCGGTAAATGTGAGATTTCACCCAACCTGCCCTGTGCCTGGCAGCTCATTATTGAGCGTCTTTCAAGAGTTGGATGCCTCCATAAGCTGGAGGAGCTTATGCCCCCTAAAAACTGGTACCCGGGTGGGGGCGAACGGCCGTTCGCCCCTA
>JBFMAM010000134.1:0-5302 GCA_040755805.1 Nitrospirota bacterium | reverse complement strand
CTTGTCCAAAATATCATATGAATGTATTAATTTTATTGGATTTTATAAATGAGATTGCCACGTCGTCCCCCGAATGCTTTCGGGGGACTTCTCGCAATGACAGAAAACTGGCCTTATTACTCAATTTGTCATTGCGACCCCGAACTTGCTTCGGGGGAAGCAATCCCATATTTTGGACACTAATGAGTTTTGAATTTATATTATGATTAGATATTACCTTGAATTCGAGAAGCCTATCGAAGAACTTGAGCTGAAGATAGAGGAGCTCAAACGCATATCTGACGGAAAGGAGATTGATATATCAAGTGAGATAAAGAGACTTGAAAAGAGGGTAAGAGAGCTCCGTTCTGAGATTTTTTCAACGCTCTCACCTTGGCAGAAGACACTCGTAGCACGACATCCCGACAGGCCGTATACACTCGATTATATAAACCTTATAACAACCGACTTTATTGAATTACATGGCGACAGGAGGTTCGCCGATGACCCCTCAATTGTTGGAGGTTTTGCAAAGATAAAGGATATACCTTTAATGATAATTGGTCACCAGAAGGGACGGGGGACAAAGGAGAGAATATACCGCAATTTTGGACAACCCCATCCAGAAGGATACAGGAAAGCGCTCAGGCTGGTGAAACTCGCAGAGAAATTTAAGAAACCTGTGATAACTTTTATTGACACACCAGGTGCATATCCCGGAATCGGTGCAGAGGAGAGAGGTCAGGCAGAGGCTATAGCGATTAACCTTATGGAAATGTCAAGACTGAAGACACCGATAATCTCTATAGTCATCGGAGAAGGTGGAAGTGGAGGAGCCATTGCCCTCGGTGTCGCAGACCGTTTATTTATGCTTGAACATTCAATCTATTCTGTAATCTCGCCTGAAGGGTGTGCAGCGATACTCTGGAAGAAGAATGGTGACCTCGGTACAGAGGACTTCTCAAGAGCAGCAGACGCGCTCAGACTGACTGCCCAGGATCTACTCCATTTCAAGATAATAGATGACATAATCCCTGAACCTCTCGGAGGGGCACACAGAAACTCTGAGGGAATGGCAGAAAAGATAACAGAGTATATACTAAAGGCTATCGAAGAGCTCAAGGCAAAGACACCCGGAAAGCTTATGGAAGAAAGATACAGGAGACTCAGGAAAATAGGAAGTTTCGAGGGAGGATCGGGCTAGAAGTTGAAATGGAATTACTAAGGCAATTCAGGTGGCAGGATCTGGTAGATATCTTACTGATGTCTCTTATATTCTACCGTCTTTTACTTATCATTAAAGGCACAAAGGCAGCACAGATGCTTATCGGACTCGGCGTCCTGCTATTCGCTTCCTTAATTTCAAGGTATCTCCAACTTTATACAGTAGAATGGCTGATACAGAGCTTCTGGGCCCAGATCGTTATTGCTATAATCATCCTTTTCCAGCCTGAGATAAGAAGGGCCCTTGCCCAGATGGGAGAAACACAGTTCCTTCAGACACTCACCTCTGCTGAGGAACTAAAATCCCTCGAAGAGATCGTCAGAGCAACCATTGCCCTCGCAAACAGAAAGATAGGTGCACTTATCGTTATAGAACGCGATACAAGCCTCAAGGATTTTGTTGAGGTGGGTACGCCCCTCGATGCAAAGGTCTCGAAAGAACTGCTGATGAGTATATTTCACCCCACCTCACCCATACATGATGGTGCGGTAGTGATAAAGGGTAACAGGATTATTGCTGCCGGATGTTTTTTGCCAATAACACTGAGTCCTGAAGTTAGCAGGTCATTAGGTACAAGACACCGTGCAGGCCTAGGTCTGACGGAGGAGACAGATGCTGTGGTAATCATTGTATCAGAGGAGACAGGGGCGATATCACTGGCGATTAATGGAAAACTCGAAACACGCCTAGATATGGGGACCCTCAGGGATGTCCTTACTGATTTATTTACGACAAAGAAGGTAAAGAAATGAGAAAACTCTTTCTTGAGAATCTCGCTCTTAAGATAGCAGCTGTTTTACTATCTATAGTTTTATGGATTTTCGTGACCTCACGCGGCCAGTCAGAGATATCTGTGGATGTACCGCTTGATTTCAAGAATATCCCTACGGGACTTGAGATGGTTAATAGTAGTGCGAAGATGGTAAGTCTGAACATAAAAGGTCAGGAGAGACTTATCAAGAATATTAAACCATCAGATGTAAGGGTCTATATTGACCTCAGTAAAGCTAAAAAAGGTGAGGGTATCTACTACATAAACAAGGATAATATAAAACTGCCCCATGCGGCAACTATTAAAAATATAACTCCTTCGAATGTTAAGGTCATAACAGAGGAGACGGTAACAAAGACCGTTAAGGTAAGTCCTGTTATTGTCGGCACTCTGGAAAAGGGTTTTTACGTAAAATCTATTAATGTGGTGCCGGAGACCATAGTAATCGAGGGTATAATGTCTGAGATAAGAAAAGTCAATACCGTAAAAACAGAACCAATGGATATAACAGGGTTCAACGAAGCATTTACCCAGGACTTAAAACTTGACTTAACCGGAATAAACATAAGGGCAAGGTCAAATGTTGTTAATGTTAAGGTTGTGATTACAGGGAGGAGGAGATGAGACTCTTTGGAACAGACGGGATAAGGGGAACCGTAAACAAACATCCAATGACGCCCGAAACAGTTCTGAAAATAGGTATGGCTGCCGCACATATTCTCAGTGAGAAACATGGAAGTGGAAGAAAAATGATCCTGATAGGCAAAGATACAAGGCTATCAGGCTACATGATAGAGAGCGCCCTTACTTCAGGGATATGCTCGATGGGCATGAATGTTACACTTGTCGGTCCTTTACCCACCCCGGGGATTGCATTTCTGACAAGGACATTACGGTTAGATGCAGGAATTGTCATATCAGCATCGCACAACCCTTTTGAAGATAATGGTATCAAGTTTTTCTCGTCCGAGGGTTTTAAGCTTCCCGATGAACTTGAAAGGAAGATTGAGGAACTTGTGCTTGAAGATGGGCTATCGAGAAACAGGCCAGAGGGTTCAGGCATAGGCAAGGCATACCGGCTGGATGATGCAACAGGGCGTTATATCGAATATATCAAATCTACGCTCCCGAAGGGTGTGACCTTTGAAGGGATGAAGATCGTTGTGGACTGTGCAAATGGTGCTGCATATAAGACTACGCCGTGGTTATTGCGCGAATTGGGTGCAGAGGTGATATCACTCAATGACAGGCCTGATGGGATAAATATTAACGTGGGCTGTGGCTCATTGCATACTGAAGGACTGCAGAAGGCGGTGAAACTCCACAAAGCAGACATTGGTATCGCACACGACGGCGATGCCGACAGGACAATCTTCTGCGATGAAAAAGGCAGGATAGTGGATGGAGATCAGGTTATGGGTATGTGGGCAGTGGAAATGAAAAGAGAAGGGATGCTAAAAAAGGATACTGTTGTAACAACTGTGATGAGCAATTTAGGTCTCGAGAAGTATCTCGAAAAGAATGGGATTAAGCTCATCAGGACAAAGGTAGGGGACAAATTTGTTGTGGAAAAGATGCTCGAGGGAGGATATAACCTTGGAGGGGAACAGTCAGGACATATAGTCTTTCTCGACCATAATACAACAGGCGATGGTCCTCTCACAGCAGTCCAGACCCTGTATCTGATGAAAAAAAGGGATTCTGCTTTATCAAAACTTGCATCCGAGATAAGACTTTATCCTCAGATTTTGATGAATGTTGAGGTAGAACATAAGCATGATATTAAGACAATCCCCGAGATCGAAGAGGCGATAAAGGTTGCAGAAAAAAGACTTGCCGGAAGTGGAAGGATACTGGTCAGGCCATCAGGGACAGAGCCAAAGATCAGGGTTATGATCGAGGGTGAAGACCCAAAGCTTATAACAAAACTTGGTGAGGATATTTCGAGGGTTATTAAAAAGGCTTTTGGTTGAATCTAGTAATGTGCGGATTAAAGCTAAAATAACCAATAACCAATGACCAAATTACAACAACCAAATGTTTTTTGGTGTTTGGTTATTGGAATTTTTTTGGTGTTTGGTTATTGGTGCTTGGTTATTTAATCATGTATTTTTTCCTTTCCTTTCTATCAGGTGTAACCCTTTTCTACTCATTCCAATATTTCCCTTTTTCTACTACTTTAGCCTTTTTATTATCTTCTGTGTATCTGTCTGTTAAGAGGAGGTTTTTCCTTATACTCGTCATTCTTTCAGGAGTAGCCTTTGCATTTATGAGGTATGAACCGGTTAAGAATATGTATCATATATGGGGTAAAGAGGCTGCTGTAAGAGGCATCTTTGAATCGTATCCAATCGAGACTGACAGAGATATTTTCAAACAGACATTCAATATAAAGTCTGCTGTGGATGTAAAGACTAGTGGAATGGTAAATGAACTCGCCGGACAGAGGATTATTCTATTTTCAGATAGGGAGTTTAATCCAGGGACGGAATGTGATATTACTATTAAATTTCTAAAAGATAGGACAAGACTGAACCCCGGAAAATGGGGCAACGATGAACTCTATGCAAAACTGCTTGAGGTGAATGATTCAGGACATGTAAAAATATCCCTTAATTCGAAGATTCAGGAATACAGGTACAGACTAAATAAATACATTAGTGAAAATTTCAAGAGGGATTCCGGAGCATTTATTGCGTCTTTAACAACTGGCCAGACGGTTAATATAGACGAAGAATTGAGGGATGCATTTAATGCAACTGGGCTTGCACATATCCTGAGTATTTCAGGTACTCACTTTGGCCTCTTCTCTGTGTTTTTATTCGGGATATTCAGGTTTTTAATAAGGACATTTCCTTACAGGATACTTCAAAGGATAACAATCTTTTTAACCCCATCACAGACTGCTGCCGTACTCTGTCTTCCCTTTATGCTTGTATATCTCGGCCTTTCAGGAGGCAGCATCCCCGCAGTGAGGTCATTTATCATGATAGGCCTTTTCCTGACAGGACTTGTTATTGGCAGGAAGGGCTTCTGGCTTAACTCTCTTCTTTTTGCAGCATTTGTGTTAACTATCTGGGATCCCAATGTTATTTTTAGTCTCTCATTCCAGCTATCATTTCTTGCAGTCTTGTTTATTGGTTTTTCCATCTGTGACAGGAAAGAAAACACAGAAGACAGAACACAGAAGACAGAAGACAGTAAGGTTTTCAGATATCTTAAGAATGCAGTATTTCTAACGCTCTCAGCATCAATAGGCACAGCACCTCTTGTAGCATATCATTTCCATTATTTCTCGATAATCTCACCCATATCAAATCTGTTCA
>JBFMAM010000133.1:0-5312 GCA_040755805.1 Nitrospirota bacterium | reverse complement strand
TCCTCATAGACTCTGGTTAGTTCCCTCATCTCCTTAATGGTGGGGATGAATTGAAGGGCATCGGCATAATAGCGAGGGCCAAAATTCGGATTCATGCACCTTAGCCTTTCAATGAGTCCTTCAATTCGCACCTTATGGATATCCTCCTCTGTCTGTGCATCATTCTCTGTAAATTTCTTTCCATATAGTCCCATCCTTATCAGGTGTTTTCTCACTGCTGGCTGTGTGATCCCTAAAATCCTGGCTATGTGGTTTTGGCTTTTACCCTCTATGTAAAGCCTTCTTATCTGCCTTTTTCTCTCTGCTACCTCTTCAAGCCATCTTTCAAACTCAGCAAGTGTCCTTACACAGTAGTTAGCCATTTACCATCTCCTTCTAAATCTACGAATATTCATGACGGGATTTCTTCTTTCACCCATCTCATGCATAAGACGGTCAATTGTCCTGATATCTTCTTCTGAAAATCGGTAGTAACCTCCGGGGGTCTTACGTGAAAGGTAGTAGGGTGAATGTATAGTTAAGAACCTTTTTAGCGTTGCTACACTTACTCCTAATGCCCTTGCTGCATCGCTGATCCTTATATAATCATCCTATAACTCAATTATATAACTGATTGAAAAGAGAGGCAAGTAATAGTGACCCGAGTGACGTTAGTGACGTTTTTCCCCTCAAAACAGATGTAAGAAAAAATTTGAACGTCACTGTTAGAAGGATTGCAAGTGTCAGAACCCTCCCTCTCAGAAATTGGATTACTTACCATCAAGAAACGTAAAGATAACAACGTTTAAAAGGTTAGGATAACGTTGAAATAACGATGAAAAAAGAAAAGGCCCCAGGTTACCCCAGGGCCCCGTTAAAAATCCAGTGCGTTTACTGTAACCATTTTGTAACCATTTGCCCTAATTTCCTGGCTATTTAAGGCAACCCATGGCAACCCGACCCTTTTTGTTTCAGGGAAGAGGTCTCAGCATTAAAAAAACGTTCATTTTCAATAGGTTGCGGCAACTATACAGTGTCTTCTGTATACTTCCAGTATTTTCAAGGCTTTGAAGGCCCTATGACCTCTTCCCTACAGGAAAAAGGTTCATGTAAGTCATTGAAAATACTCAATTGTCTGTTACCTTGCCCAAAAAATAGGCAAAAACTGTATAGTTTTTGTATAGTGAACATACAGAAAAATAGGGGGAAAGGAGGAAATCCCCTCTCCCCAAATATCCCTGAAAGCTAAACAGGAGTAAGCAGATGGAAACATACGGAAAAGGTGAGATAACCCCTGAATCTCCTTCACACGGAAGAGGTCGGCCGTTCGAATCGGACATCGCCTACCATGATTTCCCTTTACACCCAAAATGCATTGAAAACCACAGGGGTCACAAAGTAATTCACAGAGTAATGATGAGAAGATAAGAAGTTAGTAGGCTTGACAGTATGAACTTAAAAGTGTAAAGTTTAAAAAAGGTTGTTGGGCAGTTAGCTCAGTCGGTAGAGCAGAGGCCTGAAAAGCCTCGTGTCCGCAGTTCGATTCTGCGACTGCCCACCATAATTCAAACACCAATCACTGAATTACAATAACCAAACAAAATTAGCAATTATCAATGGCAAAATTATAAAGTCAAAGGCTTACGGTTAGCCCCGTTAGAGATTTTAGCTCTAACGGGGTTAGGAAGCCCGTATCGTCAAACGGCGATGGCATTCAGCTCTTTCGACTCTTTGACGTTACCAAATGACGATACCCGCATCTTAACCTTAACCGTATTACGAAAAACAGTAAAATTAATAATTGCTCATTGATAATTTTAACTTGAAATTAAGACCGAGAGCATAAGAGCTCACGGATCTGCTTGGAACATGGTTATTTTGAGATAGTCACTCTTCCCGGATATCCCTTTTTTCCCACAATCTTATATTCTACTCCGAGGAAATTTTCTATTATCCAGAGGCTTGTAAGAAGATGATTTGAAATTCGGGATGTTGTGAATGAGGATTCACCACTTGCGAGGCTCAGATAGATCACAATCTGATCAGCCATATGAGGGTCAAGGCATGCATCTGCTGAATAATATTCAAGAAATTCTTTTGCTACCTCTTCACCCACAACCTCAGCCTTTTTACCCCTTTCTCCGAGTGATGAAAAACCAGCGATACATGTATCAGTTTCAGCCTTTAGAAAAACAAATGTACCTTGGCCAGGGGTTGGGACATCTATAATTTCTATCTCGGGTTGAAAACCTTGAAGTGTAAGGATGTTGAGGGCAGAAGTACGTTGCCTCTCTGCGATGCTTAGCGGCAGTTTCCCGACCCCGGAGATCCCTTTTATGTATCTTATCTCTCCCCTGTCCAAGAGAATCAGAGGCGCATTGTAATACTTCCCTGCCGTAGGATGAATTTCTGCTGTTATCTTTCCCCCTCCTCTCGGATAAAAACCATAGCTCTCTATGCTGAGAGATAATTTTATACCGAGTTTACCAAGCATTGGTACAAATACATCACTTAAATAGTGAAAGGGCGGGCTGAAGGGCACATGTGTTCCTCCTTTGAGGGTAATGGTTGATTTCCCCTCCGAGAAGATAAGGGGTGGCAATAAAGACTGGAGCAAGAGAGATGTGGAGCCTGCTGTACCAATATCAAAATAATAATCCCCGAATTTAACCTCCTCAGGCTTGAAGATGAGTTCCATGGAACCTTCGTAGTCACCTTTCATTTCTGCATTAGATATCAGAGTTGCGGCACGGACACATGTAAGATGTTGTGGCATAAGGCCGGGCCTTTTGCGCCCCCTCCTTATGTTGAAAATTCTGAAAGGGGTTTTTAAAAGGCATGAGAGGCTGAGGGAAGTCCTCAGTATCTGCCCTCCTCCCTCGCCATGACTGCCATCAATCTCGATCATGATGTCTATTTTACCTGAATCATGTAATTAACCAATAACACTGAGACCTATAATGAGTCCATGCTGCAATTTTCGGTTTTGCCTTGTTTACACAGTCTATTCTGTTATAAACTACCTTAATCCAGCGATAAACTGGGCTGCACTGATCGGCATTAGAGATTTTTCGGCCACAGCCTTCCCGAAAGTCTTCGGGATTCAGATCCCGAAGACTTTCGGGATGAGTTTCGAGGCTGTAGCGGAACTAATTGACTTTAATAGCCTTTAATAACTTATGAATTTAAAAAATTTAATAAATTATGCCCCTGCATTCATCTCGGGCGTTCTTCTTGTTTTATGCTTTCCTACAATAGACTTTTCTGGTCTTGCATGGTTAGCACTTGTCCCGCTTCTTCTACCCCTCTACGATAAAAAACCAAAACAGGCATTTAAGGCAGGCATTTTTTTCGGTATCCCGTATTTCTTTGGAACCCAGTACTGGATATATCACTCAGTAAATCATTATGGTGGTGTTCCCTTTATCACAAGCATTGCCATCGTTATTCTACTTTGTTTTTATCTCAGTCTATATACAGGTATCTTCGCCTTTCTATTCTCGATAACCATTAAGACCACGCGCTTCCCGGCCCTTTTTGTTGCACCAGTATTCTGGGTAGTGCTCGAGTTCCTGCGCTCTTATTTATTTACTGGCTTTCCTTGGTCGAGTATAGGATATACTCAATATAAGTTTATCACAGCCATCCAGATTGCCGATATAACGGGTATCTATGGTATATCATTTTTTGTAGTGGCTGTGAATGGTGCGGTATCAGATATATTTCTTATAAGAAGACGTATCAGAGAGATGCCGCTCTTCTCGTTGTCCCAGACAGTGATTGGATTTTCTATTCTCTTCTTATTCATTATCTCAGCTTTTTTATATGGGCAGTGGAGGCTCGGAGAGGAAAGATCTGGGAAACAGTTAAGGACAAGCATCGTACAGGGAAATATCGAGCAGGATAAAAAGTGGGAGCCTGCTTATCAGGATGCTGTAATAGAGACTTATAAAAGACTATCTATCGAGGCAGCTTCCTTTTTCCCTGCGATTATAGTATGGCCAGAGACATCAGTGCCCTTTTACTTCAATTCAGATAAGCGATATACTGAACAGCTTATTAATTTTCAACGGGGCCTTAATGTTTATCTCCTCTTTGGAAGTGTACTTATTAAGGGCCGAATGGGAGATAAAGTGCCTCTTTCAAACAGTGCGCTACTGCTCGATAAGACTGGAATTGTCTCTTATACTTATGATAAAATACATTTAGTCCCTTTTGGAGAATATGTTCCCCTGCGAAAGGTCCTATTCTTTATAGATAAACTTGTTGTGGGTATCGGAGACTATATTCCAGGCGACTATTATTTCAGGGCTGAGACCCCATTTGGAAGTTTTGCTACCTTGATATGCTATGAGATTATATTCCCTGGACTTGTAAGGAAATTTTACTCAAAAGGCGGAGATTTTATCGTGAACATTACGAATGATGCATGGTTTGGAAGGACAAAAGGTCCCTATCAACATTTCAGTATGGCGGTTTTCCGCGCTGTAGAAAACAGAAAGCCTGTAATAAGGGCGGCAAATACAGGTATATCGGGTTTTATAGACAGTAATGGCAGGATACTCGCAGAAACCAATCTATTTCAACAGGTGATACTAACACGGGATGTAAAGACCGATGTTACGAGGAGTTTTTATACAAAATATGGCGATCTTTTTTCTTATGTTTGTATTATTTTTTCTGTAATATTATTGGCAGATCTTTTTGGCAAATATAGAAGGGGTTAAGGAGGGAATATGCTTCTACAGAATGAGCTAAAAGAAGAGTTATCAAGCCTGAGGGTCAAGATAGAGTCTTTAAGAGGTTATCTTTGATCTACCGAGATTAAAAGAAGAGATTGAAAGGATAAAAAAGGACCTGACAGCAGGTAATATATGGTCATCTCCTCAAAAGACCCGGGAGTTGTTGAAAAGGAAGTCAAAGCTTGAGGATATAGTATTACCTTTTGAGTCGCTCTCTAATAAGCTCGCCTATCTGGAGGAATCAATAGAGATACTCGAAGAAGAAAGTGGAGATCTATTTCTGAATGAGTTACAGAAAGAGATTAAAAATTTAAAAGAGAGTATGGAATTATTGGAAATCCAGAATCTCCTCTCTGGAGAACTGGATAAAAATAATGCTATCCTTACCATCCATCCAGGTGCAGGTGGTACAGAGAGCCAGGATTGGGCACAGATGCTCATGAGAATGTATCTCAGGTGGGCAGAGAGGCATAAATTCGGTACACAGGTTGCCGAGTTACAAATGGGTGAAGTGGCTGGTATAAAAAGTGCAACCATTACTATAACAGGTCCATATGCATATGGCTACTTGAGGGCAGAGGCAGGTGTCCA
>JBFMAM010000132.1:0-5327 GCA_040755805.1 Nitrospirota bacterium | reverse complement strand
AAAGAAAACGTGAATAGAGGTATTTTCAGGTGAAAAATGCATGCTGACAAGTCGGCACAAGGAGTATGAAAATATCCTTTACTTCCCCCCTTTGGAAAAGGGGGAGGAAGGGGGATTTTAAGAACAAATGCTACCATTTATGATTTATAAAATCTCCCCTAACCCCTCTTTTGCAAAGAGGGGTTAGGGGAGAATGACAAAGAAGAAATGGTATGTTAGGAGCAAAAATGAAAAAAGATAAGATTTCTGTTGGCATAATAGGTTTCGGGACCGTAGGTACAGGAACCGTAAGGATCCTTCTTGGAAATAAGGATGTCCTTAAAGAGAGGCTCGGATTTGGGATAAACCTGAGAAGGATTGTTGACCTCGATATAGAGCGAGATAGAGGTATAAATGTCCCTGAAGGGGTTCTGACTACAGATGTAGATGCTGTGCTGAATAGCCCTGATATTGATATAGTAGTTGAACTCATAGGAGGCATCAGGCCTGCAAAGGATTTCATACTAAAGGCAATCAGTAATGGTAAACATGTGGTCACGGCGAACAAGGCACTTTTAACTACTGAAGGTAATGAGATATTTAATGCTGCTTTACAGGCTGGAGTTGAGATAGGATTTGAGGCATCTGTGGCAGGAGGCATCCCTATTATAAAGGTAATAAGGGAAGGCCTTGTTGCAAACAGGATAAAGGCTGTATACGGTATAATCAATGGCACATCAAACTATATTCTCACAAAGATGACAGAAGAGAATGTTGAGTTTTCAGACGCATTGAAAGAGGCACAAAAGCTTGGCTATGCTGAAGCTGACCCTACATTAGATATCGAAGGTATAGATTCTGCTCACAAGCTTGCTATCCTTGCATCCCTTTCATACGGCATCCCGCTGTCTTTTGAAGATATTCACGTAGAAGGGATTTCAGGGATTTCTCCACAGGACATAGGGTTTGCATCTGAGCTGGGTTATAAGGTAAAACTCCTCGCTATTGCAAAAGAGTCAGATAGTGAGGTAGAGCTCAGGGTTCATCCAACGATGCTTCCAAAGGACTATCTGATATCAAAGGTGGATGGTTCCTTCAACGCAGTATATGTTGAGGGTGATGCTGTAGGTTCTACCTTATATTATGGCAGGGGTGCTGGAGCAATGCCTACGGGGAGTGCTATTGTCAGTGATATTGTAGATATAGCAAGGAATATTAGAAAGAATGCTACAGGAAGAATACCCGTAATGACAGGTTCTATTAGGGATGTCAGGATAAAAAGGATGGATGACGTAATATCCATGTACTATTTCAGGTTTTCTGCACTTGACAGACCGGGTGTCCTTTCGAAGATTTCAGGGATACTCGGCAACTACAATATCAGTATCGCCTCAGTTATACAGAAAGGAAGAAGGGTTGGTGAGGCTGTGCCGGTCGTTGTCCTCACCCATGAGGCCAAGGAAAAGGATGTAAGACAGGCAATTCATGAGATAGACCAGCTACCAGTTGTCATGGATAAGACGGTGTTTATAAGGGTTGAAGGGAGAGAGAGTTAAAGTTTTAGACATCCAGTATCATACTAATGGAATATTTTTTATTCTGTCATTGCGAGGGGCAGAGCCCCAAAGCAATCTCAAGAAAGGGGATTGCTTCGCTACGCTCGCAATGACATTGAAAAATGCGTAAGTAGTAAGGAATGGAGTTTTCTGAGGAGCAGCTCAAGCGGTATAGCAGACATATCATCCTTCCAGAGGTTGGAGCCGAGGGACAGGCAAAGATTGCAAGGGCAAGGGTATTTATTGTAGGTGCAGGGGGGCTCGGTTCACCTGTTGGTTATTATCTTACAGCAGCAGGGGTCGGGACAATTGCAATAGTTGACAATGACAATGTCGAGCTAAGTAATCTTCAGCGTCAGATAGCGCATAGTGTTAAGACCCTCGGGAAGCCAAAGGTGGAATCTGCAAAGGAGACATTTGAATCTCTGAATCCCGATGTGAATGTGGTTGCAATCAATCAGAGGTTAAAAAAAGACAATATCCTCAATTTGATAAGAGATTATGACATTGTTGTTGATTGCAGTGATAACTTTTCAACAAGGTTTCTTGTAAATGATGCATGTGTAATGAAAAAGAGACCATTTATAACAGGTGCGGTATTTAGATTTGAAGGACAGGTAATGACTATAATGCCTGGTGATGGTCCGTGCTACAGATGTCTGTTTGAAGAACCACCACCTCCTATTCATGTTCCTTCATCTCAGGAAATTGGACTTCTTGGAGTTGTTCCAGGGGTTATAGGAGTACTTCAGGCAACAGAGGTCTTGAAGCTGATACTCGAAAAAGGGGAAATACTAAAAGGAGAGCTTTTAATCTACAATACACTTAACACAACATTCAGAAAAGTAAAAGTTCCAAAAAGGCCAGACTGTCCTGTGTGCAGTGATAATCCAACTATAACAGAGCTCATAGATTATAATACTGGGTAATGCACAAAGCCACAGCACTAAGTAACAGAAATAGCATAATCGAATATGAAAATAGCCGAGGCATCTTGCCTCGGATGAAAGGCAGTGTCAGGCAGGATGCCTGACCTATTTTCTGTATAGAAGGTTATTTTTAAGTGAAAGAATCCCTTGATTCAATATTGATAAGCAAGGATTTACTTGCTGAAATAATCTCACATTGCAGAGAGGTCTATCCTAAAGAGGCATGCGGAATACTCGGAGGAAAAAGTGACACCATAAAAAAGATTTACAAGTCAATAAATGTTGACGATTCATCGGTTACTTTTCGCATAGAACCTTTTCAAGTCCTTAAAAATCTTAAGCAGAATGGCTTAGAGATGATGGCAGTTTACCATTCGCATCCTTATTCTGAATCATATCCCTCTTTAATTGATGTTGAACGCGCTTCTGAACCAGATTCTGCTTATGTATCAACTTATGTGATTGTAAGCCTCGTGCATGAAGAACCTGAAGTAAGGGTCTTCGTCATAAGCGATAGGAAAGTCAGAGAAATAGAATTGATAATTTCGTGATTGTTTCCAATTATTATAAGCCCATTTAATTTAATGTTCTCTTTGAAGTAAAATAATACAACTTTCGCGGGAATGACAATACTACGTCTGCATTGGTTCTGCGAAAGGTGGACAAAATAATTTTATTTTTGTTAATGGCAGGTAGAAACTATGAGCTATGTCAAAGTTCTTAAATGTAGAGAATGTAGCAGGGAATATCCTGTTGAGCCAATCTATGTGTGCGAATTCTGCTTTGGCCCTCTTGAGGTAATCTATGACTATAAAGGTATAAAGAAGGTGCTGACAAAAAAGGTAATAGAAAAGAGAGAAAAAAACTTATGGAGATATAGAGAACTGCTACCAATAGACGGTGAGCCACAGGTAGGTCTTAACTCAGGGTATACACCTCTTTTAAAGGCTGATAACCTTGCAAAAGAATTAGGAATAGAAGAGCTTTATATAAAAGATGATACAGTTGCCCATCCCACGCTTTCATTTAAGGATAGGGTAGTAGCCGTTGCCCTTACAAAAGCAAAGGAATTTGGTTTTGATACAGTTGCATGCGCATCAACAGGAAACCTTGCCCATTCTGTATCAGCCCAGGGCGCAAAGTCAGGGTTTAAGAGATTTATATTTATCCCTGCAACACTTGAGGCAAGTAAGATAGTTGCATCACTTGTATATGAGCCCAACCTTATTGCAGTTGACGGTAATTATGACGAGGTAAACAGGCTCTGCAGTGAAATAGCGAACAAGTACAGATGGGCCTTTGTGAATATAAATATAAGGCCATTCTACGCAGAGGGTTCGAAGACACACGGTTTTGAGATTATAGAGCAGCTTGGATGGAGATCGCCTGACAATATAGTAATACCCTGTGCAAGCGGCTCACTTCTGACAAAAATATGGAAAAGTCTTAAGGAGTTCAAAGAGATAGGCGTAATAAAAGATCTCAGGACAAAGGTATTTGCAGCCCAGGCAACTGGATGTTCACCTATATCTACAGCGATCAAACGGGGTACAGACATTATCAAGCCTGTGAAACCATATACAATAGCCAAATCCCTTGCTATCGGAAATCCTGCTGACGGGTTTTATGCTATTCAGGCCGTAAACGAGAGCGGCGGCTATGGTGAGGATGTCTCTGATCAGGAGATTATAGATGCAATAAAACTCCTTGCAAAGACAGAGGGTATATTTTCAGAGACAGCAGGTGGGGTTACTGTTGCTGCAACAAAAAAACTCATAGAGAGCGGCAAGATAGCGCGGAATGAGGTAACAGTAATATGTATTACTGGGAATGGTCTTAAGACGCAGGAGGCACTAAATGGCCAGACCATCTCCCCGTACTACATAAAACCAAATCTGGCATCATTTGAAGAAGCACTTAAAAAGATAGAACACGGTATACAGTAAACAGTATACAATGTATTTTGAGACGTTATTCATAATTGTTTACTGACTACTGTCTACTGTATGCCGAAAAATAGGAGGAGGTAAATAAATGGCAGTTAAGGTGAGGATTCCGACCCCCCTTCAGAGGTTGACACAAGGAAAGGAAGAGGTAGAGGCCGGCCCCGGCACAGTAATAGCACTTATTAATGATCTTGATAAGAGATTTCCTGGAATAGGTGAGAGGATCTCTGAAGCAGGGAAGATAAGAAGATTTGTGAATATCTATCTGAATGAAGAGGACATAAGATTTCTCAAGGCCGAGGAAACAGAAGTTAAAGACGGAGATGAGATATCGATTGTTCCAGCTATTGCTGGTGGTGCATTAGCAAACGCAGATAATCGCAGATAATGAGTATAGATGAACACAGATATCTGTGCTTATCTGTAAACATCTGTGAGCATCTGTGGTTATTAAAAGGAGGATTTATGAAAAAGAGGGTCAAGCTGACTTTTCCCCAGCATCTTATCAAGGAACCTGTTATATTCACCATGGCTAAGAAATATGATGTGATGCCGAATATCAGAAGGGCGAGGGTCACAGAGACAGTAGGAGAGATGGTTCTCGAAATCGATGGGACAGAGGAGAATCTCGAAAAGGGAATACAGTCCCTCAGGGATCAGGGGATTGAAGTAGAACTTGTGGAAGGAGACATCATAGAGTAAAAAATTCGAAATTCTAAGCACTAAATCCTAAACAGGCACAAATGTCATGATATAAAAATTTAAGATATTTTGAACATTGAAATTTTGGATTTTGAATTTGTTTAGAATTTAGACTTCGTCGTGAGCCCTCGGCGTGAGCTCGTTCGAACGCTCAGTCGAACGATATTAGAATTTAGATTTTTAGGCTCACTTAGTTATTAAGAACTCGGATTTTG
>JBFMAM010000131.1:0-5426 GCA_040755805.1 Nitrospirota bacterium | reverse complement strand
AGGGTCTCATACTTTTTGAATTCCCGAAAAAGGTTGAGAAAAAAGACGAAGACTCAGTAATGAAGGCATACCATGATGAATGTGTCGAGTGTCATAAAAAGCGGTATAAAGAAGACAAAAAAGCCGGTCCTGTTACCTGTGGGGATTGTCATAAAAAAGAATTCGAGTTAGTTAAGCTTGAATATCCAATCTTTGAATTTGATTTTAAGGTTCATGATACACATGACAAAAAATTGCAGGAAAAGGGCATTAAAGAGAATTGTGACCTCTGCCATCACATCTATAATGAAGAACCAGTCTATGAAAAAGGGAGGGAATGGTCATGTTACAGCTGCCATGATATTGGGAAAAAGAGGAGTCTCCTGTTAGCAGCCCCAAATGAGGTTACAGCTAAGAAAGGCCTTGCTTTAAAGAAGGTTTCTCATACAAGATGCCTCAACTGCCACCTCCATTTTATGGGAAAGAAGGAGAAGGCTGGCCCTATTGTCTGTTCGAAATGTCATACAGGAAAGTATAAAACCGTTGCTGAACTTGAGAAGGTCCCCCGACCTGATGGTGGTCAACCAGAAAAGCCACTCATAGATATTGAAAATGCTAAGATGAAGGGGGTTCTCTTTGATCATAAGGCTCATGAGAAGTACTCTAAGGGATGTAGAGAGTGTCACCACCAAACATTATATTCCTGCAAGGAATGCCATGGTCTCACAGGTACCCGTGATGGAGAATGGGTAAATGTTTCTAACGCATACCACGATGTATTTTCTGAACATAGCTGTGCAGGCTGTCACAATAAAAAGAAATCAGAAAAGGATTGTGCGGGATGCCACGGCCTAATTCCTATAATGGACATACAGGCAAAAGGTCCAAAGAAAGAGACATGTGCCCGCTGCCATACTGGTAAAAAGGAAATTCCTACACTACCAGAACTTTCTGTTGCCAAGCTTGATCCAGAAGTGGTCAAAAAAGAGGTAGAAGTAAAGACATTAGAAAAAGAGTTTAAACCCGCTAAGTTTCCTCATCGGAAGATTATTGAGAAGCTTGTCAAGATATCTAATGATAGCAAAATGGGAAGGTACTTCCATGCAAAGATGGAGACCGTCTGCGATGGATGCCATCATCAGAGTCGCGCCGAAGCTGAAGCCAAGAAAGATACCCCGCCATTTTGCAGAAACTGCCACTCGATCTCTTTTGACCCACTGCATCCAGATAGACCGAGGCTACAGGCTGTTTATCATAATCAGTGTATAAAATGCCATGAAAAGATGAAGCTTGAGAAACCAAAGAAATGTACTGATTGTCATGAAGAAAAAAAAGTACGTCCGATAGACATTCTCTCAAAACCTGGCTAAAAAAGGAGGAGTAGTGGAGATTTTAGGGATAAAATTCCATATCTTTGATCAAATTTTTACACACAAGGGCTACGAATATGCAGTAGCCGTTCTGGCTATGTTCTTATTTATATTAATTTATTTCATCCTCAGTGGAGAGCGTAAATATTAGCATGGAGGCTAATCTATGAGTATTAGCAGAAGGGAATTCTTAAAGAGGACTGCAACAATTGTGGGAACTACCTTATTCGGCAGTACCGCTATTGCCAATGCGTATGAAAAAGGTGATGTACCCTCTATCTTTTCTACAGGCAATACCGCCAATAGAAAGAACTGGAAGATATGGGTTGAAAGGAAAGAGGCAAAAGTTCCTCCGCCTGAGGAGCCATATGCAATTCTTGTTGACACTACAAGGTGCATTGGATGTCGTAGATGTGAATGGGCATGTAATGAATGGAATAAAAATCCGAACAGGCCAGTAAAGGAGTTTGAGGCCTCAGTGCATCAGGAAAAATCTGTCTTTGATAAAGTGAGAAGGACTCATGCAGGTAACTTTACCGTAGTTAATCGCTTCTATAGCCTAAAAGATAGAAAACCTATATATGTAAAGAAACAATGCATGCACTGCGAGGACCCTGCATGTTGGGCCTCATGTTTTGTTGATGCTTACAGAAAGGCACCGGAAGGTTCCGTACTACATAACCCGGGTGTGTGTATAGGATGCCGCTACTGTATGATTGCATGTCCATTTGATATCCCTGCATACGAGTATTATGAGGCTTTAAATCCCCAGATTACTAAATGTACTATGTGCTATGACAGGGTTACAGAAGGTGGTGTCCCGTCGTGTGTTGAGATCTGTACAGCAGAGGCATTGAGATTCGGCAAAAGAAGTGAACTCATTAACGTGGCTCACGAAAGGATAAGAAACAATCCTGGTAAATATGTTGATTATGTTTATGGAGAGCATGAAGTAGGAGGCACAAGCTGGCTATATCTTTCTTCAGTTCCTTTCGATGAGATTGGTCTCAGAACAGATATCGGAACCACACCAATTCCGAAAACGAGCAAAGGTTTTCTCTTCGCTGTGAAGATGTTTGAAATAGTCGGTGCCTGGCCCCTTGTCTTTGGGGCCTATTATGCTATCTCAAAGGCTCGTAAAAAAGCAAGCCATAAAACATCTGCTGAGAAAGGAGAAGGCCATGGCGCAAAACACTAATACATGGTTTAGAGAAAAGATTCTTCTTGGAATGACCCCGCGGGATTATATAATCAGTAACTTTAATTTTCCTAATTTGATCGCTGCGGTTTTTGTGAGTGCTGGAGTTGGTGTGATGATTTATCGCCTCTTTGTCGGATTAGGACCGACAACAAATCTTTCGGATACCTATCCCTGGGGATTATGGATCGGGTTTGATATACTTGTAGGAATCGCCTTAGCAGCACCTGGCCTTACAGTTGGCACTGCTGTTCATCTCTTCGGAATGAAGGATTATCATCATTTTGCCCGGCCGGCTATCCTTTCAAGCCTTCTCGGTTATGTGTTTGCTATATATGCGCTTATGTTCGACCTTGGTCGCTACTATCGTGTCCCTTATCTTATAGGCGGGTCATGGGGATTTGCCTCGATCCTGTTTCTAATAGGCTGGCATTTCTTTCTCTATACAAATATTTGTATTATTGAGTGGGCCCCTGCCCTTTTTGAATGGTTAAATCTGAGGAAGACTCGTGAATTCTTTATGAAGCTCGGGGTCTGGGCAACGATTTTTGGGGTAATAATAGCTGGTGGCCATCAATCCGCACTTGGTGGTTTATTTCTTGTTGCCCCTGCTAAACTGCACCCTCTCTGGTATTCAGTACTACTGCCTGTATTTTTCCTCTTATCAGCTATCTTTGCTGGAATTTCTATGGTAATTGTTGAAAGTACTGTTACACATAAGATTTTCAAAAAACAACTGAAACACTTTGACCCTGCTGAATTTGATAGCCGTACGATTGGCCTCGGTATAGCTACAGCATCTGCCCTTTTTATCTACTTTATACTAAAAATATTTGATATAGCTCATTATGATAACTGGGCCTATCTTAATACTCCATATGGTTACTGGTATTTAGTTGAAATTCTTGGTTTTGTTCTCCTCCCGGCCCTCCTGTTTACATCTGCTGTAAGAAACCGGAATGCTAAGCTTGTTCGATTCACAGGCTTTTTGACCGCCTTTGGCGTTATTTTAAATCGGCTTAATGTATGCATAATTGCTTATAACTGGTATCTTCCTGCTTCACAAAAGTACTATCCACTATGGAGCGAGGTTGCACTTTCCCTTGGAGTGGTAACCATCTTGATCCTCTTCTATCGCTTTATTGTAAACAGAATGGCCATAATGTATGAGCATCCTGAGTACGAATCAGCGCATTAACTAACGACTTTGTTTCTGTTATTAGCGGGCGAAAGTAATCAGCTCGCTAATAACATATACCTCTTTTTTAAAGCCGACTTTGGTCGGGGCTTCACTGAGTGATGTATTCAAAAAACTGGACAAGCTGATTGCCTTTCTGCACCAAGAAGTCTTTAAGCTGGGATTCTGTCAGTCCTTTTACGATATCGGGGTTTTCGGGGTCTAGGAGAGTAAACTGGATTCTCTTAATCTCATTTAAAACTACTCCTATACTCATTAATATATCATGATTGCCGAAATCAGTAATAAATTCAACCTCATCAAAGTCCTCCAGTGGTTCAGAAAGAGACTTACAGGTAACCCCAAAAGCACCGAGTTGATTTGAATTTTTGACATTTTTTATATTGAGGGTTTTATCAAAATATTTACGAAATCTTTTCACTGAGCCCCTTTTTTCTTAAATTTTCTCTCACCTTTTCCTGAACATAATTTATGGCCTCCGCCAGTTTATCTTGAGAAATAAGACACACTGTAGTTAATAAATCCTTGATTTCTTCCTCTTCCTTCTTGAGCAACTTACCAATATAAAAAGAATCCGCTTCTGAGTCTTCCAGCAAAGAGCCACACCCACCAGCCAGTCCTAAAAACTCATCATTTACGAGGATGGGCACTACAAACTTAACAAAGCCTGCGTCACATTCCTCTATTATAGTTTCCTTTTTCTCTTTAGCCAATTTAGAGAACCTTTGTGAAGCAGATATACATATGACGCGGGAATCTCCTCCCCTTATACCAGGACATATCTGATTGGCCCATCCTGTTGAGGAATGAACAAGCATTGCATTTTTATCATATACACCACCATTGAGGCCAAAACGGGTATAGATCTCCTCAGCCAGCTTTCTCCAGTCCTCAGCAGGCATTATATCAGTCAGTTCCATTTCAACCTCCTAACAATTTTTCATTCAGCTCACAGAGTTTATCCTGAGCCAGAAACCGAGACCCTTCCCCCGAAATATATTCGGGGTCAGGGTGACAGATGGCGAAGGGTTCAAAGTGACAATTTTTCAGGCTCCATAAATATACCCTTTCGTGATTCGGGTTTACCCCGTTAGAAAGCCCTGCCATTTACGGCGGGGATGATATAAACCCCGTGAGAAAGTCATCTTCTAACGAGGTAAACAGAATTTTAATTCCTTACAGAAAGGGCGGGGTAAAAGCCCCGTCCTTTCTAACGGGGTTTATTTCTTTTCAGATTCTGGTTTTGCTGTTTCGATTGTGATATTTTTTGCTACATTTTTTCCATCAACCTTTGTATACCTGACAACTACCTTATCACCGACCTTTATATCCGATAAGGTTTTCTGCTCTTTTTCCCTTTCAATCTTTGTTGTTTTGTCAACCGCAATAACAGCCTCCACTGCCTTATCCCTTATTTTCTTGGTTACCAGGATTGATTGAGCAGAAATATCGACTGCCTTAACACTACCGGTAATTTGTTGCACTTTCGCTGCAGTCGGGAGTTTCGATAGTTCAGGGGGCACTGACACTTTTAATTCCTCCTCTTTCTCTACTTTTTTCTCTACTGCAAGAGATGTCGAGGAGAATGTAAACGCTAAGATTACAGATAAGAGAATAAATATCGTCTTCTTCATCGAAATCACCTCCTTCCATTTATGGCATGTGAACAAAATATTACTTC
>JBFMAM010000130.1:0-5445 GCA_040755805.1 Nitrospirota bacterium | reverse complement strand
TGTGAAAATAGCACCAGCCTTTAGGCCGGGTAAATCCTTGAGAAGTTTATATTTTTTGTACTCGTTCATTTTTTGCCTTCTTTGACCTATTTTTAGCAATATTCATGCCAGTTTTAACAAACAAAAAATCTCTTTTATATTCATTCATTCTTTCTTGTCTCGCCAAGGCGGGGAAGCAAGAGGGTCCACGCTATGGGGAGTTGAAACTAATATAATAATACAACTATTATAATGTGAATGTCAAGCACTTTTATTTTGTTGAAAAAGATGTTCAGGATGGGCATTATACGCACATGGGCATAGATGAAATATTAAAAAGGGTGAGAGAGATAAGAAAAGCGAAAGGGATAAAACAAGAATATCTCGCCCGTGAATTAGGAATGGACAGGACTAACTATAGCAGGAAAGAGCGTGGTATGATACCGATGACAGTGGAGGAATTTCTTAAAGTCGCCAAGATTTTGGAAATTTCACCATTTCAGTTTTTTGAATGACGGGTGTTACTAACCCCTCCAAAGATAGTTTAATGTGTTTTTGAAATCATCTGCCTTCTTATATCCTCTGCAATGGCCTTTCCTATAGTGGGAACCTTTGCCAGCTCCTCAGCAGTCGCCTCTTTGATCTCCTTGAGATTCCTATACCCCGAGTTATAGAGATTTCTTGCCCTCACCCTCCCTATACCTCGCAGGGTCACGAGCGGAAGGAGTTCTTCCCTGACACCATAGAAAACCCTTGTCCTTAGCTGAAACAGAACCTTCACAGCCTCCTTTAGGCCAAAGACCTTGGCTATCTCACCAGCCGAATAAAGGAGCCAGTTTGAAAGATCCACGAATGTGCGGAGATCACCGGGTCCCACACCAAAATGGCCGACTATACTGTCTTCTGGTGTTTCTATTATCCACTGCATCAAAAGAGATGCGGTCTTTAGCTCAGAAAGGATCTCATCAGTTGGATATCTCTCTTCTTCAGAGATTAAAAGCTCATCAGCATGTGCATTGAATACATCGAGTATTTCCTCAAAGTCCTTTTTTCTCAGCGAAAGAAGCATAATGTCGGGCGTATGAGCTATCATATGAAGGAGCGGGAATATCTCTTTTTCCTTTGGCTGGTGTAACGCATCCCTGATTATTACGCCTGTCAAAGGGTCTATATAGAGTTCTGAAACGCGATGGCCAAACCTGGTAGCCACAAGGCCTTTTTTATCAGAGACTATCATTCCTTCAGTCTTGAGAAAATCGACAATATCATCTGTTATAGATGAGAGGTTATCAGTCCTCTTCTGATGGGCAAAGAAGGTGTTTCTCAGAAAATCTATTAACTCGGCCTTGTTTCTTGTAAATGCACCTGCTATTGATGCAAGGATATGGGTCCTGAGGGCTGACTCATATGCGAGCTGAGAGTCTATCATTTCAGGTCCGCCGGTAATGTAATTTTTAAAAAGATACCGTTCGTCCCTCTTATTCCGGGCTATGATAACAGCTTCTCCATATTTATCAAAACCCGGTCTTCCTGCTCTTCCTGACATCTGTTTTATCTCGATAACCGGGATAGGTTGGATCCCATGGCCAGATTCATATCTCCACCAATCCCTGATAATAACCCTCCTTGATGGCAGGTTCAGCCCCATCGCCAATGTCGTGGTAGCTGCTACGAGTTTTATCTTATTCACTCTGAAGGCATCCTCGATGAGCCTTCTCTGTGAGGAATTGATGCCTGCATGGTGAAATGCAACACCCTCATTTACACATTCGGCAAGCTTTCTACATATTCTGGTTGGCTCTGACGACGCCTTGATGACCTCCTCAGAAAGTCTTTTAAGGAACGCTCTTTCCTGCTCTGTGAGCAAACTGGTGACATGCACAGAGACCTTACGGGCGACTGTCTCAGTCGCCTTCCTTGTGTTCACAAAGATGAGGGCCTGTCCAGCATCCTTTATGGTCTCAAGAGCGAGATTCGCAATGTCAAGGTAGCTCTCCTGTGGTGTCCAGTTTACGATGCCATCATTAAAGATTGTAGCACCATTGAAATAGACCCCTTCTTTGAGGGGCACTGGCCTCCAGTCAGATTCTATGAGCCTTGCACCAAGCCATCGAGCAATCTCTGCTGCATTAGGTATAGTAGCGCTTAAGGCTATGAATCTCAGTTCAGGATTCATCCACCTTAAGCGGGTGAGAACGATCTCCAGGGTCGGTCCCCTATGAGGGTCTCCAAGGAGATGTATCTCATCTGCCACGACCAGGGTTACGTCCTTCAGCCATGAAGCACGATGCCTTATGAGAGAGTCCATCTTTTCGTTTGTCGAAATGATCAGATCTGCATCATAAAGCCATGGATCTGCACTATCATAATCCCCTGTACTCTGTACCACCTTCATGCCAATGTCCTTGTACTTTTTAGAGAAGTCTTCATACTTTTCCCTGGCAAGCGCCCTTAAAGGCACAAGGTATACGACCTTTCCTCCCGTCTCAAAAAACACCTTCAGTGCTGCCATCTCGGCTATAAGGGTCTTGTCAGAGGCAGTAGGGGCCGCCACCACAAAAGAATCCCATCCCTTTAAGAGGCCTGCTTCTATTGCCAAGGCCTGAGGCGGATAAAGCTCCTTAAGACCTACGGAGACAAGGATCTCCATGAGCCGTACAGACCCACCATATGCACTTAAATCGCTTATAACCATACGCTTAGATTATCGCATAATTTTGCTTCTCACTTCTTAACATTCATTTTTCAACTTAAACACGAAAGAGGGAAAAAATTTAATGCAACATTAGGGTTAATTTGATATAATTATTGAGGAGGAATAATGAACCAGATATGGATGGGATTAATAGTACTTGCATTTCTTGTGATGGTTGGTTTTCTCATTTCACTGTTCATGGAGTTGAGGAGGACAGCCCGATCTCTGAAGGAATGGTTGAAGACGATGGAGGTTCTTACCCGACCAACACTGGAAGAATTACAGCAGACACTGAAGAGCCTCAGGAGCGTCTCCGGCGATATAAAAGATATAACTGGCGATATTAAGACATTATCAGGTGCAATGAAAGATACGGGACAGAATATAAGGCATATAAGTGGACTGATAGAAAGTGTTACATCGTCTACTGTAATAAAGGCTTCAGGATTGAGGGCTGGGATAAGGACTGCCCTCGAAGTTTTATTGAATAATCTTTTTTCAAAGAAAGGAGGCAGACAATGAGCGAGGAAGGCAGGTACAGTGCTGGCAGTATGTTTCTCTCCTTTCTCCTCGGAGGCATTGTGGGTGCAAGTCTTGCACTGCTTTTAGCACCACAGTCCGGACGTGAGACGAGGCGGAGGATAAAAGAGTTTGCAGAGGATGTAAAGGATAAGACAAAGGAATATGTGGAAGATGTAAAGGAGAGGGTTACATCCACTGTAGAGAAAGGCAAGGAGTTTTTAGAGGAGAAAAAATCTATTATATCAACGGCTGTTGAGGCAGGCAAGGAGGCCTACGAGAAAGAGAAAGAAAGGCTTGCTAAGGAATAAGATGCATGAGGTATCAATTGCCCAGAGCCTGCTTGATATTGCAACGGAAAATTGTAAAAAGAATGGATATAAGGGCATAGAGTCAATAAAGGTTAAAATAGGGAGGGCATCCGCAGTCGTGCCCGACGCTCTCCTTTTTGCATTTGATGCAATGAAAATTGATACTATTGCAGAGAAGGCATGCCTGACTATAGAGGAAATCCCTGTCGGGGGTTTCTGCAACAACTGTAACAGTAATTTCACTGTTGAAGAGGCATATGTTTTATCCTGTCCGAGATGTGGAGGTACCTCGTTCCGGATAGAGTCAGGAAGAGAATTAGATATCTATGAGATGGAGGTATTCTGATGAACCCCATTAGAATATCTTTGATTTCTAACGGGGTGAAAGGAGGTCTAACGGGGTGAAGGTTAAGGTTGTAACACGAATCTTAGAGGCAAATGACAGGATCGCTGTCGAAAATAGGAAGTTATTTAATGAGGCAGATATTTATGTTATCAACCTCATGAGCGCACCTGGAGCAGGAAAGACATCCCTTATTGAGAGGACGATTAAGGAACTATATGGGAAACTAAGGATAGGTGTTATAGAGGGTGACATCGCTGGTACAGAGGATGCCCGGAGGATAGAAAGTCTCAATATTCCTGTCATTCAGATAAATACAGGTGGTGCATGTCACCTTGATGCGAATATGATTAACGAGGCAATTGTTGATTTACCCCTTAAAGACCTTGACCTCCTTATTATAGAAAATGTCGGAAATCTCGTATGCCCTGCTGAGTTCAAGGTTGGTGAGGACGTAAAGGTCATGCTCCTCAGCATAGCAGAAGGAGATGATAAGCCCCTCAAGTATCCATTGATGTTTCAGGAATCGTCGGTATTGATCTTGAATAAGATTGACCTTTTGCCTTATACAAATGCAGATATAGGAAAGATTAAGAAGGATTCCTTATCCCTTAACCCATCTTTAAAGATATTTGAGGTTTCATGCAAGACAGGTGAAAGGATAGGTGAATGGGCGGAATGGATACAGTTACAGGTAAAGTAAAAAAGGGATACAAGGATTCGAGGGTTCAAGGATTCGAGGGTTTTATTATCTAAAGTATTCTACTTGAATCCTTGGCCACTTGACCCCTTGAACCCTTTTCAAAAGCTCTTTAGAAATGAAACCAAGGGTAAAAATATTAGTCAAAGGCATTGTCCAGGGGGTTGGCTTCAGGCCGTTTGTTTATAGCCTTGCTAAATCGTTAAATCTAAAGGGCTTTGTGCTGAACTCATCCAGGGGTGTCACTATCGAGATAGAAGGCGACAATAGCTCCACCTTTGTTGAGAGGCTTACCAGAGAAGCCCCACCACTTTCACAGATAATGGGAGTTGAAATAATTCCCATGCCTTACCATGGTTATCAGGATTTTCAGATAATCAAAAGCGAGGACGAAGGGAGTTTTACCCTCATTTCTCCAGATGTCTCGATATGTGAAGACTGCTTGAAGGAACTGCTGGATAGGAATGACAGACGTTATCTATACCCATTCATAAACTGCACAAACTGTGGGCCAAGATATACAATAACAAAATCCGTTCCTTATGATAGACCGAACACCACTATGTCTGTTTTTAAGATGTGTGCTGATTGCGAGGAAGAATACCATAATCCAGAAGATAGGAGATTCCATGCCCAGCCGAATGCATGCCCGGTATGCGGTCCACATGTTGAATTAAAAGTTAAGAATAATCTGCCCGAGGTGGAGAAAAGGGATAATCCCCCTAAGTCCCCCTTTAAAATCCCCCTTAGCCCCCCTTTGGAAAAGGGGGGTATGGGGGGATTATTAGGTGAAAAGTTAAAAGTTGATGAAAAAGAAAGCCCAATTAAAGAAACAATAAGACTTCTAAAGCAAGGGGCTATAGTTGCTATCAAGGGGCTTGGGGGATTCCATATAGCT
>JBFMAM010000129.1:0-5451 GCA_040755805.1 Nitrospirota bacterium | reverse complement strand
ATACAATAACAGCATTATGCGTCGGTAAGGTTTCTAAAGAACTCAATTCGGGTATTTATTATCTCACCTTTACAATAAGAAACTGGTATTACATCTTTGATAGACACAATCGTTTTGAAATCCTCGCAGAATCATTAAAATACTGCCAAAGGCATAAAGGATTAAAGATATATGCTTATGTTTTTAAATGTTCGGATGTACGAATAGAAGATTATATGGCAACCATTGATGTTCTTGGCGCACAGCGTGAAATAAGCCTTCTTTTTTAAAAAAACTTCTTGACATAAAGAATTTTCATAGTCTATTATATGCTTAAAAGTGCATATATGAATATAAATCAATACATTACTATTTTTAAGGCTTTGTCTGATTATACACGTCTGAGGATAATGAATATACTGATACGTTCTAATAAAGAGCTATGCGTATGTGAAATCATGGATTCTCTCCAGGAATTTCAATACAATGTCTCAAGGCATTTAAAGGAACTCAAGATTGCCGGACTCGTCAAGGAAAGGAAGGATGGCAAATGGATATTTTATTCCCTTGCAGAAACAAAAGGAAGTCCGCTAAAAGCAATACTTCAAAGCGTAAAGAGCATTCCAGAGGAAATTTTTTTAATGGATACCGAGAGATTGAAGGCAAGACTTTCTTTAAGAGAAGGTGAGAAATGCGTAATAGGACTTGAGAGCAAAGAATGGCAAAGAATACGCAATCAATTATTAAAGGGAGGTAAACAACATGTTCAGAAAGCCTAACAGAAAGGAACTGATCTACCTGGTTATAGTAGCCATTATTTATCTGAGTGGACTTCTTTATGTTTATGTCAGAGACCTCTCCTTCAGTTCCCTATATTATTATGGACTTCTCCAGCCAAAGGGAATCACAGGAGAGGAAGCAAGGCTTGTGGAGATAGAGACACCGCTTTCATGGAATATACCACAGATGCTCTGGTATATCTATATAAAGGCTGCTGCTGTTCATGTTGAGCTCTTTCAGTACTGGATTGTAGGGATGCTTATTGCTGGTGCCTTAGTAGTTTTCGTTCCTTGGGAAAAGGTAAAGCAAAAGATGGGTTATGGAGGTTTGAAGGCAAATTTCCTTGCTGCAACAGCAGGCGCTGTAATTCCTATATGCTCATGCGGCATTGTCCCTGTTTTAGCCGGGATGGTTGAGGCAGGTATCCCTCTCGGTCCAACGATGGCATTTCTTGTTGCTGCCCCTATGCTTAATGTCCCTGCAGTCTTCATGACAGCAGGTATCCTTGGCTGGCCATTAGCTGTAGGTAGAATCTTCGGAACATTCGGTATCGCACTTGGTGTAGGTTATTTTCTCGCAAGATGGCAAAGGAAACAGCGGTTCCTTAGGAGGCTTGTAAAGCTCAACATTACACCGAGGCTTTCTTCTAACTTACAGCAGTTTGCATTTGAAGTGGCAATGAAACTTACGAAATATCCAGAAGGGCTTGCCACTCAGGAACTTGCTCCGGGTAAGGAGGATAAGCTCTTTCTCCTCGGCGAGGCTGGTATACTCGACAGAAACAGAGAAGGTAAGTGGCATCTCCCTGTGACAACAGAGATGTCAGGAGATACTACAGGTGCATGCATGGTGCTTCCTACTGGGGATATAAAAAGGAGCTCCCCTCAAAAGGTGAGGGATACGATTGAAACTGCATGGGACTTCTTCTTGCAGCTTAATTATTACCTTGTGCTTGCTGTCCTTATAGCAGGTGCTATAAAGGTTCTGATACCAACGAAGGTAGTTGTATCCCTTGTTGGAGGAGAAAGCCTTAATTCTGTGCTTATATCTTCTTTTGCGGCTGTGCTTGCCTATGTCTGCACCTATGTAGAAATACCCACAGCACTTGCACTTATTCAGAAAGGAATGGGTGGAGGTGCGACGCTTACATATCTTCTTGGGGGCCCTGGTTTATCACTACCATCAATAATGATGCTCTCAGGGGTATTTAAGCCAAAGGTGCTTGGACTTTATGTGGGTTTGAGCTTTATAGGCTGTGTTATTGCAGGATATGTGTTTAACCTATTTTAAATCAATTTTGTCACCCTGAACTCGTTTCAGGGTCTATAATTTAATAACGGGAAAGATGCTGAAATATCCTGAATCAAGTTCGGGGCAGCATGACAATATGAAACGAAGGAGGACAAAATGTCAGTAAATGCTAAAACCGTAAAGATCTACATGATGCCACTTGAATTTCCCTGTGGGCCCAATTCAGCGTGCTGTGGTCCAATCGGCCAGTCGGATGAGGTAATTCAAGGGTTAAAAGGTACGATAGAGAAGGAACTTAACCTCGGTGTAGAGGTGATAAATGTGAGGCAGAAAATGAAGATGTCGGATGTTCAGGTTGTAAGGTTGCTTAATACATTCGGCCCGATGGCATTGCCACTTATTGCATTAGATGGTGATGTTGTATCCATGGGTAATCCATCTCCGGAAGAGGCTGTTCAAGCAATAAGACAGAAGTTAACAGGGTAAGGAGGTAAGATTATGATTTATGAATGTGTGTGCACAGACTGTGGTAAGATGGTCGAAATTTCAACTACGGTTTCTGAATACGAAAAAGGATTAAAGGTAACCTGCCCAGAGTGTGGTAGCAAAAAGATGGCAAGGGTATTCAGTGGATTTGCGATTGCATCAAAAGGGGGAGGCATGAACTTCAGCGGATGCGGACCTTCTGCAGGGCCAGGATGCTGTAGGTAAGAAAGAGGTAGTGAATAATGGGTACTTCAATATCTTTGGATGATAAGGATTTGCTATGGCTTGAAGGGATCATTCTTGATAGAGATAAAGATGGTGCCTTGAAATTTGCAGAGATGATAAAAAAGAAGATAGAGGAGCAAGAAGGACATAAATGCGGACCACGCATTTGAGACAGAATTAAAAACCAGCAAAAGGAGGTGGTTCTATCAATTTATGAGTCTGTATGATTATTGCGACAATATGTCTAAGTTTTTTCGACTATAAGTCAAAAGGAGTAGGTTGTTAAAAATATCCTGAGAGGAGGGGTAAATGTCAACGTTAATCGTTAATAATAACCATATATGTCTTTGAAGGGAGGAGTAAATTATGCAAGAGATGTTAAAGGTGGAAGACTTGTGGGTTTCTGTTGATAATAGGCAAATTTTGAAAGGTGTTAACCTTTCCATGAATTATGGAGAGGTTCATATGCTTTTTGGGCCTAACGCCTCTGGAAAAACGACTTTAATCATGTCAGTAGTGGGATATCCTAACTACAAGGTGGCGAGCGGGAAAATCCTTTTCAATGGAACCGACATCACTCGGAAACCCATTTATGAACGGGCAAAACTAGGAATTTCCGTCGCTTTTCAAACTTCACCCGAAATTCGTGGAGTAAAGCTTAGAGATCTTATAAGGCTATCTGCTGGTAAGGAAGCTTGGGATTCGCTCAACGAGCCTGTGGAAAATTTTGCAACGCCTATTCTAAATACCGTCGGGCTTGATCCGATGGCCTTTCGCGATCGTGATGTAAACGTTGGTTTTTCTGGTGGTGAGAAGAAGCGTTCTGAGTTAGCTCAGGTCTTCGCCATGAAACCAAAACTAATGATCCTTGATGAGCCTGATTCAGGAGTTGATATAGACTCACTTAAGATGATTGGCAACAGAGTTAGTCAATACGCGAGAGAGAACCGATGTGGCGTCCTTGTGGTGACCCACTACCGACACATTTTACCTTACATAAAACCGGATGTAGCCCACGTTATGTGCGGGGGTGTCGTAGTTGTGACTGGCGAACCATATGAAATCTTCTCGAAAATCGAAGAGAAAGGATACTGCGCCTACATAGATATATGTCCGCCAGCGACCAAAGCACTTCTTGAAAAGGAGGGAAAACCCAATGAAAGAATTGCCTGAGTGGAGACGAAAATTCATCGAACGTGCTGAAAAGGTCAAAAGTCAGCCTGCTAAGTTTGGACCCGATATCAACGTGACCGATTTTGATCTGAAGGTATCAAACTTAGGCTCCGTTTCAAATCTAGACGAGCTGTCAAAAGATATCCAAGATGGTGCGAATATAGTTGGCATTAGTCCAGAGGAGGAACTCAGGTCTGGAACGTATTTTCAGTACGATCATTCCGTTCTCCTAGCCCGTACTTTGAGAGATATCAGAGGCGTTGAAGTAATGAGTACCAGCGAAGCCCTTCAAAAATACGACTGGCTTAAAGACTATTGGTGGAACGCGGTCTCAGTTGATGCAGACAAATATACTGCTATGGCTGAACTCAAACAAACTCATGGATACTTCATCAGAACTGAACCCGGAACTCGGCTTACGCTTCCAATTCAGGCATGTCTTTTCATAGGGACCCAAGGGTTAACTCAGTGTCCCCATAACATCATTATGGCCGAAGAAAATTCGGAACTGCACATAATCACTGGCTGTACAACACATCCCGCTATCACTGCAGGAATACATATTGGGATTTCAGAGTTTTACGTGAAGAAAGGGGCAACAATCACTTTCACTATGATTCACGGCTGGGCACCTAATGTTGAAGTAAGACCGAGAACGGGAGCCATCATCGAGGAGAATGGAACTTTTCTCAACAACTACATCTGTTTCCGCCCGGTTAAAACTCTCCAAATGTATCCTGCCGCCTATTGCGTTGGAGAAAACGCTCGTGCGAGGTACCACACACTGCTTTATGGCTCTAAAGACTCTATTCTCGATGTGGGCAATAGAGCCGTTTTAAGCGCAAAAGGTGCTAGAGCAGAGATCACTGCTAGAGCTATAGCGAAAGACCTCAGCCAGATCTTTGCTAGAGGGCGCTTGGTGGGTGAAGTCCCCGAAACAAAAGCGCATCTCGACTGTCGTGGCCTGCTTCTGAGTAACGAAGCGAGGATTCACGCCATCCCCGAGCTTGAGGGGAAAGCAGAAGGGACTGATTTGTCCCATGAAGCCGCGGTAGGCAAAATACAGGAAGAACAGCTCTACTACCTGATGGCCCGTGGTCTGACTGAAGAACAAGCGACAGCGCTTATTGTGCGAGGGTTTCTAGATCCAGAAGTTCCTGGCTTACCCGACCATTTGAAGACAGAGGTTAGAAAAGTAATTCAATTAACTGCTGAAAAAGTACTTTAGTTGATCTTCCACAGACTATTGATAGAAATATAAAGGAAGTGATCAAAATCACAGCTAAAGAGGCGATGTAGAAAATGCCCAAATTTGCCGACAGAGATTCTGAAACAAGTTCAGAATGACAGTTTTCAAGCCTTTATTACCAACATTGTCATGCCGAACTTGTTTCGGCATCTCTTTTGAAATTCCAAAGGTTTTAAAATCCGTCGACAAATTTGGGAAAAGCAGAAAAGCAGATTTTTAACTGTTACGTAAAAATCATTCTTGCACATATGGGAAACTATTTGTGGACATGCTCATGTAACTTCATAAGTGGAATTCCCATATCTTTT
>JBFMAM010000128.1:0-5462 GCA_040755805.1 Nitrospirota bacterium | reverse complement strand
TTAAGGCTATTGACGGAATGTTGTAATATGTTTACCAAACTGAAATAACCAATAACCAAATTACAATAACCAGACAGTTTGGAATTTGGGATTTGGTCATTGGAATTTATTTGGTTATTGGTGCTTGGTTATTGGAATTTAGTTAATGTTTGCGATTTAAGGGTGATTTAATTTAAAAGATCAAAAGGAGCAAAGGTGGCTAATGTAGTAGTGATAGTAGGTTCTCAGTGGGGAGACGAGGGTAAAGGAAAGATCGTAGATTTTCTCTCTGAAAAGGCGGATGTTATTGCGAGATTCCAGGGAGGCCATAATGCAGGCCATACCGTGGTAATCAACAACGAGAAATTCATATTTCATCTGATCCCCTCAGGGATACTCCATAAAGACAAGATATGCCTTATAGGGAATGGTGTCGTTGTTGACCCCGCAGCCCTTTTAGAGGAGATAAATGGACTTAAAGAAAAAGAAATCGAGGTTAGAGGAAAACTTTTTTTAAGTAAGAGTGCCCATCTCATAATGCCTTATCACAGGGCCATAGATAAAGAGAGTGAAAGGTTCAGGGGCACAAAAATGATTGGCACAACGGGTCGAGGGATAGGGCCTACTTACGTACACAAGATGGCAAGGATGGGGATAAGGGTTGTAGACATGCTTCAACCTTCTGTATTCAGGGAGAAGTTAAAAGTGAATCTGTGCGATATTAATTTCCTTCTCGAGAACCTTTATAAAGTTCCCCGGTTTGACGCTGAAGATATATACAGGGAGTATATGGTTTATGCAGAAGGGCTCTCTGAATATATGGCTGACACAGATATTATCATAAACCGGATGATCTCTGAGAGAAAAAACATACTGTTTGAGGGTGCACAGGGCACACTCCTTGATGTCGACCACGGGACCTATCCCTATGTAACCTCCTCAAATGCGATTGCAGGGGGTGCTTGTACAGGCCTTGGTGTAGGACCAACAAAGATTTCAAAGGTTCTCGGAGTCGCAAAGGCGTATACAACGAGGGTCGGCAGCGGGCCGTTTCCTACAGAGATAAAGGATTCCCTCGGTGATAAGCTCAGAGAAAAGGGTGGAGAATATGGTGCGACAACGGGCAGGCCGCGGAGATGTGGATGGCTGGATATGGTTATACTCAGGCACTCTGCAAGGATTAATGGACTTACAGGAATCGCAATAACAAAACTCGATATCCTCGACGATGTAGATGTGATAAAAATCTGTACCTCATATAAGTATAAAGGAAAGTTCTATGAAGAGTTTCCAAAGGAGACTGATATTTTTGAGGAGTGCGAACCAGTCTATGAAGAGTTAGAGGGCTGGAGGTCGAGCACCGTCGGGATAAGAGATTTTAACAAACTTCCAGAGGGAGCAAAGGCTTACATAAAAAAGATTGAGAGGCTGTTAGGGGTTGAAGTGCAACTAATTTCAACAGGCCAGAGGAGGGATGAGCTTATTCAGCTTAAAAAACAGTTTTAGATGCATAAAAGGCAGCACCAAAGGCTTACCAAGAGGCTTGAAACAATATTCAGTTCAGGGGACATGAGCTTCACAGGTATATCAAGTAATCTTTCAGAAGGTGGTCTGTTTATAAGATCTAGACACGGTTTTGTCCCTGGCTCTATTATTGATATTGAGTTGCTTCTGCCAGAGGGGAAAGTCTCTTTTCTTAAGGGCCGGGTAAAGAGAACCCTGAAGACACCACTGTCAGGGCTTAAAAATGGCATGGGTATTGAACTCATAAAAAAGGATGTGGCATATATAAACTTTTTGAGATCCCTCAGTATGTCTTGATTTCAAAACTTTTGAATATCCTCTATCCTGCAGAATGTCCATTATGCGGAAGTGCACCAGATGTAATTAGTTATTTACCAATCTGTGCCTCCTGCTGGTCTATGATAAAGAGATATACAGGTCCATCATGCAGTATGTGTGCAATGCCATTTTCATCAGAATACTCTAAGGCTTGTGGGCAGTGTCTGAAAAAAGCGCCTCCATTCTTGAGGGTCATAAACTACGGGCTTTATGAAGGGGTACTTGCAGAGGCGATTAACCAGCTTAAATTTTATGGTGTGAAAAGACTCTCAAAACCTCTTGGCAGGCTATTGCTAAGCCTTGACCTACCAGCTATGGATGGCATAGTGCCGGTTCCTTTAAGCATAAAGAGACTGAGAGAAAGAGGCTTTAACCAGTCCCTCCTAATAGCAAGGGTAATATCAAAGGAGACGAGGGTTCCTCTGTTAATGGATATCCTCTTAAAGAAAAAGGAGACACCTCCACAGATAGGGCTATCCGCAAAGGAGAGGTTGTCGAACCTTAAGGGCTCATTCGAGGTGAAAGAAGATATAAAAGGCCTTCGACTTCTCCTCGTTGATGATGTGATGACAACAGGGGCAACTGTAACTGAGTGCTCAAAACAACTCATGAAAGCCGGCGCAAAAGAGGTGATTGTGCTTACCCTCGCAAGGTCAAGTATGGCGTGAGGTGATATAATCTGTCTGAAGCCTGATGTTGGTTCATTCAAAGAAAAACTACAATCGTTAATCTCAAAATTTGAGAAGGACAAGAATTACTACCTTTCAAAAGGCTATCCAGAGGCACAGGTCAGAATAGATTTCATAAATCCCTTTTTTGAAGCCCTCGGCTGGGATAGAGCCCAAAATAATAGTTTGGTAACATTAGGCACAACTACCCAGTTATCTAAAGAGAACATATACAGTAGTAGATCGCAAGATGAAAAAAAGAAGAAGATTTACAACATCGTATGGGCATAAGCGATGATGTTCTTTTGGTCTCAAAAATTGAGGCAAAAATTTGGTAAAAAATTATCACTCAAAAAATTACCCTCTCAAAATCAGGCTAAAAAAGGTAAAAAGCTTTTTGAAAAAGCGATAAACTCAGGATTCATCATAAGATAATTTTTAGGAAGAGGTCTTTAGAGTGTCTGAAGAGGCTGAGAAGGAGAACATGATAATTAGATGCGGGATGATTTTAAAGGGAACTTCAGGTAAAATAAGGGCATGAAAGAGGCTGATAATTTATCTACGTCCTAAAGGAGGATTGATTATGCCGGTTGCAGAAAGAAAGATAAAACATCCATATATATCCATAGACCCAAAGATCTCGGGGGGACAGCCTATTATAAAGGGCACTCGCATAAAGGTGATGGACATTGCCATCAGATACGAATTTATGGGACAGAGTGCTGACAAGATTATTGATGAATATCCTCATCTGAAACTTGAGCAAATTCATGATGCACTTTCCTACTATTATGAAAACAAAGATGTTTTTGATAGAAAATATAAAGAAGACCAATCATTTCTAAATCTGCTTAAGAAACAATATCCCTCCAAGCTAAAAGCAAAACTTGGATGAAGATTTATGTCGATGAGAATATAGAGCATTCTATAGTTGAGGGACTTAGAAGACGCAAAATAGAGGTAGTTTCAGCGAAAGAGCTTGGATACATGGGTAAACCCGATGAATTCCATATAAAGAAAGCTTCTGAAATAAAAGCTGTAATCCTTACACACGATGTTGATTTCTTGAGAATAGCAAGCAGGTCTGATATTCACCATAGCGGAATAATATTTTCACATCCAGAGAAAATTTCTATTGGTCAATGTATCAGAGGAGTCGAATTAATTACGAAAATTTTGACCGGTAAAGATATGGAGAATCATATTGAGTTCTTATGATGGGTTGAATGAAATATCTGCGAATTCTTATAATATTAAAAATACCTCACAGCGGAGGTCATTAAATTGGGAAACAGGCGTTACTCAAGATACAAAAAATCACAACCTAAAAAGCCAGTCAGTAATAAATCTGTTGCTGAAATCGTCAGGGAGTTAAAAGAAGCCAGTAGGCCGACTAGCGGTTACAGGGAACAATCTCTAAAGATTCACGGCCTCATCTGTGCCAAATGCGGGAGGGAGTTTGATTACAAAGACAGACATCTCCTCACGGTACACCACAAAGATGGAAATCATTTTAATAATCCACCTGATGGGTCTAACTGGGAGAATCTCTGTATCTACTGCCATGATGACGAACACAGTAGGGGACTCCTCGGCAATTATCTGTAGGGATAAAATAATGCATCATTACCCCAAAGCTCCTAAGGGGTCTGTCTTCAATCTTCACTTTAAAGCACCTATTTAAAGCGTGGGGGGAGAGGAATATTATCGAGGGCGGATGATTTTAGGAAAAAAGTTAGATTTATGATGCCATTAGCTATTATTTCGACCATAAAGAGGAAATGGAGCAGAAAATTCAACAAAGTACCCTTAGAGAGATTATGAAAAAATATAACCTCAGATTGATTGCTGATGGAGTAAAAGGTATCATCCTATAATTTAACCATTGATAGAAAAACAGAAGATGTTGCTTTTATCTCAGGGAACATAGGGTTCAGAGATGATACTACACTTGATTTTAAAGAGTTTCTTGTGAGCACAGAATAGTAAGGTGTGTAAAATCGAAACAGTTTTTAAATTATTTCTTTTCCTAAATCTATAAGATATTTCATTCCGACATTCCTTACAAAATAGCTATTTTTCAAATGCCAGGAAACATCACTACTGTCCAAAATAATCGAAATGAGGGATATGGCTCAATTTCTTCACAAAATAAACTACCTTTATACAAGTGTATTTCTTGGATTTGACCACAATGTCTTTACCAGATTTCATGCCGGGGCTTCCGCTTCGACTTCAGCCCCGTTTAGGTAGACCCGTGATTTTGCGAAGAAATTGAGCCATATCCCTTAATTTCAAGCATATAGAAAAATTTATTTTGGACAGATATGAGGAGACATGTTTTCTTAGAGGTGAATGAATAATATTATGTGGCACAGAATTTGCTCAATCAAAATTAAAAGTTAGGTATCGCTAAGCTTTTAGATATGTGCAAGGAGATTGTATAATGTATAGCCTGGCAGAGAAGACAGACAGAAGGATCGTTTCTGATAGGCGTAAACGGTCCACCCCCTTTATAAGTAGGCATACATTCATTGGCGGTCGGAGGAAGACTGTCAGGAGAAAGGCAGACAAGAAAAAATATATTTTTGTAGACTTATATAGTACTTACCTATTGATAATACTTCTATTTCTTATAGTTCTTAACTTGTGCGATGGCTATTTTACCCTTATATTAATAAAAGAAAACACTGTAATAGAGGCTAATCCCGTTATGGCTTTCTATTTAGAATATGGCAACGTATCGTTTGTTATGTTGAAATTCTTAATTAACATAGTATCACTCTTTATCTTCTGTCTATGCAAGAATTTCTCTATAGCAAGGGTCTCTTTAGTATTTGCTATAATAATTTATCTTTCAATTGTAATATATGAGTTGAATATCATATATGAATTTTATCCTCACTTTTTTAAAATTATGCCGTCTAACTTTCTCCAATAAACGTTAAAACTTATATTTTGGGGTATAAGTTA
>JBFMAM010000127.1:0-5469 GCA_040755805.1 Nitrospirota bacterium | reverse complement strand
GCCTTGCCAATAGCATAGATGTTATTGATGCTAATACGTTGTTGCTTACATCAGAAAGGCAATTATCAGATGCACAATATAATTATGAGTTAGCTATTTTGAGGGTAGAACGGGCAACAGGAACACTTTTAAAGACAATCATGAGTCAATAGTCAGGGGTTGTTAGTCAGGTTAAGAAAGCAGAGTAGCCGCAGCCCTGAATGCTTTTGGGGTTCACAAGGGAGAATGAAAATACCATAAACTCCCCCTTTGGAAAAGGGGGATGAAGGGGGATTTTAAGAACAAATGAATTGAGTTAATAATCATAAAATCTCCCCTAACCCCTCTTTGCTAAAGAGGGGTTTTTCGGCCAATGACAACATTTGGTTATATAATCTGGTGAGCGGTTATAAATTACGGATATTGTGAAATGAGAGAGGTCATAAAATGAGAAAACAATCTTTTTTTATCTTTGGTTGCTGTACACTGATTACTGCTTACTGCCTACTTTCTTTTGCTGGTTGTAAGAAAAAGGAAGTAAAGGTAACCGCTGAAAAAGCAATAAATGTTCAGGTTCAATCTGCAGAGAAAAGGTCTTTCAGGCCATTTATAGAGACTATCGGGACATTGAATCCTTATGAAGAGGTTATTATAAGTGCTGAGGTTGACGGGATTTTAAAAGATGTTAGGGTAGATGAGGGCTCCGTAGTTTCGAAAGGTCAGGTTCTGGCCTTCATTGATGACATTGACTATAACCTTGAGGTCAAGAGGGCTGAGGCGGCTTTAAGTCAGGCAGAGGCATCTCTCGCTAATACAAAATTGGAGTATCAGAGAAAAGAAGCACTTTATAAAGAAGAGCTTGTTACAAAACAGCAGTTTGATGATGTTTCAACAAGACTATCCCTCGCTGAGGCAGAAATAGAAAGGGCAAAGGCATCTCTTTCACTTGCAAGGGAGAAACTCAAAAAGACAAAAATACATTCCTCTCTCGCGGGTATTGTAAAGGAAAAGAAGGTTTCGAGAGGTGATTATGTGAAAAATGGTACTAACCTTTTTGTAATCATCCAGAACAGTCCTATTAAACTTAAATTTACAGTGACGGAAATGTATGTGGGAAAGCCAAGGAGAGGGCAGGATGTTACCTTTAGAGTTGATACCTATCCAGACAGGGAGTTTAAGGGAAATGTCAGCACTATCTATCCGAGTCTTGAAGAGAAGACAAGGGCACTTATGGTGGAGGCACTGGTTCCAAATCCTGATGGACTTTTAAAACCAGGAATCTTTGCTCATGTAACGCTGTATACAGGTGAGACAAGAGGCACCATTGTAGTTCCTATAACATCACTCCTTTATGAAGAAGAAAGGGTAAAGGTCTTTGTTGTAGAAGGAGACAGGGCAAAAGAGAAGCATGTAAAGTTGGGAAGCAAATATGGCGAAGTAATGGAAATTGTGGAGGGATTGCGAGAAGGAGAGATAGTGGTTGTGGTCGGTCAACAGAGCTTAGCTGAAAATACAAAAGTAAATGTTAGTAAACAGTAAACAGAATACAGTATACAGCAAAAAAGACAAAAAACCTGTTTACTGTATGCCGTCTACTGTATGCTGGGGTTATTATGTGGCTCGCTGATACATCCATAAAAAGACCTGTCTTCGCAGCAATGGTCATCCTCGGCCTTGTTGTCCTTGGCATCGTGAGCTATCCACGCATAGGGGTTGACCTCTTCCCCAAGATAGATTTCCCTATGGTCAATATCACCACCACCCTTAAAGGTGCAAGCCCTGAGATAATGGATATTGATGTTACAGACAAGATTGAGGGTGCTGTAAATACTATAAATGGCGTAAAAAGTATCATTTCAACAAGTACAGAGGGTGTCTCTGTTGTTACAGTTGAGTTCGTTCTTGAAAGGGACATTGACCTTGCTGTGCAGGATGTAAGGGAGAAGGTCTCTGCTATAAGGGGACAGTTACCGAGGGATATAGATGAGCCTGTGATACAGAAGATAGACCCTGATGCAACACCTGTTATGTGGATTGCCTTCTTTGGAGAGAAATCAGTAAGGGAACTTACTACATATGCTGATGAGGTATTAAAAGAGCAGTTTCAGAGGATAAATGGTGTCGGAGGTATATGGCTTGGAGGATTGAGGCTCAGGCAGGTCAGGGTCTGGCTCGACAGGGATAAGCTCTCTGCCTATCAGATAACAGCCCATGATGTGATGAGGGCACTCCAGAGAGAGAATGTAGAGCTTCCAGGCGGAAGAATTGAGGGTGAAACAAAAGAATATATTATAAAAGTAAAGGGAGAGTTTCTAAGAGCTCAGGATTTCAATGACCTTATAGTCACTTATTATAAGGGCTCGCCTGTACGGCTCAGAGACATTGGAAGGGCAGAAGACAGCATGGAAGAGAGGCGTACCATTGCAAGGTTTAATGGTGTGCTAGGAGTTGGATTAGGGATTCAGAAACAGTCAGGCACAAATACAGTCGAGGTGATTAACCGTGTTAAGAAAGAACTTGAGAATATAAAAAAGACCCTGCCAGCCGGGACAAAACTTGAGCTATCCTTTGATCAGTCTGACTTTATAAAGCGCTCTATCCGGGAGGTTCAGTATCACCTAATCTATGGAGGCATACTTGCCATTTTTGTGGTTTTTCTTTTCCTGAGAAATACGAGAACTACTCTCATTAGTGCATTAGCAATCCCTACATCTATTATTTCTACATTTACTATAATGTATGCCTTTGGATTTACATTTAATAATATGACAATGCTTGCTCTCTCTTTATCCATCGGAATACTTATAGACGATGCGATAATCGTTATTGAAAACATCCATCGCCATGTAGATGCTGGAATGAAGCCGAGAGAGGCTGCCTCCTTTGCAACCGGGGAGATAGGTCTTGCTGTTATGGCAACTACATTCGCAATAGTTGCAATATTCCTTCCTGTAGCATTTATGAAGGGCATTATTGGAAGGTTCTTCCTCCAGTTTGCCCTTACTGTTGTCTTCGCAGTGCTCGTATCATTATTCGTATCCTTCACACTTACACCAATGATGGCATCGAGATACCTGAAACCAGTAGTCAGTAAACAGAATACGGTAAACAGCAAAAAAGATAGTAGTCAGAAGTCAGCAAATAGCAAACAAGAAAAATCTAAAAAGCTGTTTACTGTTTCCTGTATACTGTCTACCGTCTCTGATGGGCTTGAGAAGGGATATAAGAAAATTGAGGAGACTTATAGGAAGTTATTGAGGATAGCCCTCAATCACAGGGCAATTGTATTAATTAGTGCTGGGACTATCTTTATCTTCAGCCTTTTCATGACAAGGTTTATTGGCAAGGAATTTCATCCCCCTGAAGACCAATCAAGATTTATTGTGAGGCTCGAGGCACCTATTGATTATTCTGTTGATGAAGTAGAGAGGATGTTCAGAAAGGCAGAGGATATTATAAGGTCTATACCTGAGGTTAAGGCTGTCTTTTATGCCCAGGGCTTTGCCGGAGGTATGGCAAGGGGGGTTAATAAGGGGATAATGTTTATAGCCCTTAAGCCAAAGGCTGAAAGGGAGAGGAGCCAAGATCAGATAATGGCTGAGGTTAGGAAGAAATTTAGACAGATACCGGGCATTAAAGGGACTGCTGAGAATGTCTCTCTCATAGGAGGTGGTGTTAGGATGGTCCCTATCCAGTACAATATCAGGGGAAGGGATTTAAACCTTCTTACAGATTATACAAAAAAGATTGTTAATGAATTTTCAAAACTGCCAGGAATTGTTGATGTTGATACATCCTTAGAGACAGGGAAACCAGAGATAAAGGTTTATATTGACAGAGACAAGGCAGCAGATTTAGGCGTAGATATTGCCACGATTGCAGAAACCGTAAACCTCCTTATCGGTGGAGAGGTAGATGTAACAAAGTTCAAGGATGTGGAGAGGGGCAGGAGATATGATGTAAGGGTAAGGCTTAATCCAGAAGATAGGTCAAGACCTGAAGATATAGGGAGACTTTATGTGAGGGCTAAGGATGGAAGGCTCATTGAGCTTTCAAATATTGTAAAGATTCAGGAATCTGGAGGCCCAAGCATCATTAACAGGGTTGACAGACAGCGGGCTATAACACTTTTTGCAAATCTTGAAGAAAAGCCTCTCGGAACTGCTAAGGAAGAACTTGATACTATATCAGCTAAAGTCCTTCCTCCTGACTATTCGGGGATGTACAAAGGTATGGGTGAGGTAATGGGTGAATCATTCTATTATCTCATCTTCGCCCTTGTCCTCGGGATTATTATGGCTTATATGGTTCTCGCTTCCCAGTTCGAAAGCTTTATCCATCCATTCACAATACTGCTTTCTATGTCACTCTCATTCATCGGGGCATTTGGCGCCCTTTTCATTACAGGAAAGACTATCAACATCTTCAGTCTCATAGGTATTATTCTTCTTATGGGCCTTGTTAAGAAAAATGCAATTTTACTTGTGGACTACACAAATACATTGAGGGCAAGGGGTATGGAGAGAAAGGAGGCGATACTTACCGCAGGCCCGATAAGGCTGAGACCTATCCTTATGACCACATTTGCGATAATTTTTGGCATGCTCCCCATAGCCCTTGGAATTGGTGAGGGTGCTGAAACCCGCGCTCCTATGGCAATAGCAACTATTGGTGGGCTTCTCACTTCACTGTTTTTAACTCTTATTGTGGTACCCGCCGCATACGATGTGCTTGATGAGTTACAGGCAAAGTTTATAAAAAAGAAAAGGCATGAAGTGAGGACTATCTAAGGAAATTGAGGATTGGATGTAAAACAAGTTTTGCAACTGGTGGGTTAACCCGGAAGGAACAGAGATGAAAATTATCAGTATAGTAGGAAGCCCCCATGGGGTTAAAGGGAACACGGCAAGATTGCTGAGGGTGGTTTTGGATAGGGCTGAAAGTCAGGGCGCTGAGACAGAGATTATTTTTCTTCCAGGAGGCACTGTTCTTCCTTGCAAGGGCTGTAACACCTGCCATAAGAAGGGACGGTGTCCTCAAAAGGATGATTTTGAATCCATTAAGCAAAAAGTACTCGAAGCAGATGGCCTCGTGCTGGCCAGCCCAAATTACATCTTCAGTGTCAGTGCTCAGATGAAGGCCTTTATGGATCGATGCAGTGGAGTGATTCACTGTATGGCCTTTGAGGGGAAATACGGGGCTTCGGTAGTGACTTCAGGTGGTGGAGATGAAAAGCCCATTACCAATTATCTCAACCATTTTTTGATGATTACCGGAATCAGGCCAGTCGGCTCTGTCTGGGCCACGATGGGTACAATTGTTGGCAAAACCTTTCCTGTGGAGGTCAATAAACGAGCGCTGGACCTATGTTTTGGGTCGGTAGACAGACGCCCTGCTGAAATGCCAATATAAACGGGGGTTCGCAAGGATACCGCAAATTCAGTGTGTGCCTACACTAAATAAAGCTACTTAGTTTCCAGAAGATATACC
>JBFMAM010000126.1:0-5472 GCA_040755805.1 Nitrospirota bacterium | reverse complement strand
CTATTGTGACTATATAGGTCTCATAGAGGTCTGCAGCCATGCCAGCACAATCTCCAACATTGTCTCCAACCTGGTCAGCAATAACAGCAGGATTTCTCGGGTCATCCTCAGGTATGCCTGCCTCAACCTTACCAACAAGGTCTGCACCAACATCAGCAGCCTTTGTATAGATGCCTCCTGCAATACGGGCAAAGACACTCATGAGTGAGCAACCAAATCCCAGACCGATTAGGGCATAAAATGCCTTTTCTGGCACAATAGCCTTGGCAATGGAATAGTAGATTGCGATACTCAGGAGGGCTAAACCAACTACCAGGAGACCTGCTACAGAACCACCCCGAAAGGCCAGTCTAAGGGCGTTTCTTAAACTGGTATAGGCAGCCTGTGAAGTCCTGAGATTACCCCTAACAGTGATCATCATTCCCACATAACCTGCTGTTGCAGAGCCGGTAGCCCCGAGCAAGAAACCAAAGGCTGCAATCCAGTGTAGGAATATCCCTATCAGCACAAATATGAAAATCCCCACCAATGCAACTGTCCTGTACTCACGGCTGAGAAAGGCCTTTGCACCTTCATGTATCGCAGCAGCAATCTCCTGCATCCGAGGAGTTCCTTTCTCCTGCTTAACCACCCAAGCTGCAGTCAGTATCCCGTAAAGGATACCTGCAGCTCCACAAAGAGCAGCAAATATTATGATACCTTGTTCCATTCTTCACCTCCAATTTTTAGTTATGTGCGATGAGTTATGAGTGAGAAGTTAAAAGCTATGGTCTTTCAAACCTCTCGTTACTCGTTTAACTCGTTACCCTCCTACTCTTGTTACTTACCTTCCACCTCCCCTCCTTATTTTTATCATCCCCTTTCAACCTCCCTCTCTGCATGCTTTGCAAAAACCATTGCTGTTGCCCTGTAGAACATGTGTGCCATCTTTGAAAACGGGGCATATGCAAAAAGGAAAAATACAACAACAAGATGAACAAAGTATATCGGATAAGCTAATATTGCAATCTCAGCTAATCTAAATACCTCAGCAAGGATACCTGTTGCCACTATTAGACAAATTATGGTTATAAAGAGCCAATCGTAGTAACCACCTGAGCCTGCTTTTTCTTTATTCTTTTGCCTGTAAATCACAACAAGGGTAATGCCAATGAGAAGTGCCAGGGCACTTGCATTTGCAAGCCATTTCAAAGGATCGGTTAACGGATAGGGTGATGGGCCAAGCATCCAGCCAAAGGGTTTTAAACCTAAGAGTTTCATAATTCCAGGACCATAAAGATATATTACTGCCCACGCTGTTGTAATAGCAAGTCCGATAAAGCTGTAAAATACCAGAAAATGTGATATTTTTCGCATCTTTGTTAGATTACATTTTTCAAAGCGGTTATGTGACAAAATTTCACTAATTGTTGCGGTAATAGCATTCGAAATACTCCCTTTCGGCGTTATCGGTCCTGCTGTACGTACCATGTCTTTCCAATATCTGGAAATACCCATAGCAAGACAAATAACAGCAAAGATAGCTATCGGCACGAAAACACTGTCAATATAAATAGAAGGCAAGAACTCATGATACGATATCTGACCCTTTTCATTCAGAGGGATTTTTGTAAGATTCAAATGTCCGAGCGATGCAAGTATTATGAAGAAAATTACAACAGGGATTGCAAAGAGAAGAACAAGATATTGAGACCTGCCCACAGCCTTTCCCAAAAATTGAGGTACTGAATAGTGTTCAATAGATAGTTTTCTTACTGCATTAAGAACCTCTCCAGGTTTTGCACCCCGCGGGCAGTAAGCAGTACAGTCACTACACTGATGACAGAGCCATATGTCGGGATTACCAAAAAGTTTATCTTTTAAACCCCATTGAGCATATATCATTTCTTTTCTCGGGAAGGGTTTATCATCAGGAGTTAAATTACACATAACGGAGCATGTTGCACACTGGAAACACTTTTTAAGAGATTCACCGCCTGAGGCTATAACATCCTTTACAAATCTTAAATCAGGACTAATTAGCTCTGCCATCCTTTTTACCTCCATAAATAGGGTTCGAGGATTCAAGGATTCGAGGGTTCAAGTATTTGTTTTAACTTGGCCCCTTGACTCCTTGACCCCTTGAATCCCTTTTTAAAATCCTTTATACGGGTTAGGGCCGAACTCCTTCAATTTCTCCAAGAAGTTGTTTAATATATCCGGTATTTTGTAATATTCTGAAATAGATACCTGTTCCATCTGAACCCTTCCAGACTCAAGCCTTAATCTATCCAGTGTTTCGGAGACCTTTGACAATCTGATTTTAGCAAGGTGGCTTCCAGTTGCCATATGACACTGGTAATCGTCTCCATACTGACATCCCAAGATAAGTATCCCATCAACACCTTTTGAGAGTGCATCAGCAACCCATACGAGGTTCATTGATCCCGCACATCTCAAAGGAACGACCCTTATGAAGGGATTATAAGTTAGGCGATTTATTCCAGCCATATCCAGAGCCGGGTAGGCATCATTTTCACATGCGAAAACGATAGCTCTCGGCTTCTCCTCTTCTTCAGGGACCTCTATATTCTTTACCATACTTCCAATCATATCAACTGAATAGTTCTTGAAGCTGATAATCCTTTCAGGACATGCACCCAAACAGATTGCGCAACGTCTACAACGGGTCGGATTGTAAAGTGGATTGGCCTTTTCATCTTCATTGATAGCACCAAAAGGACACTCTTCTGTACACCTCTTACACTGAGTGCATTTCTGCATAAAGAAGTCTGCGTAGGATATATCTCCTGCCCTTGGATGCACGGCTTCTCCCCTTGATGTTAATTCAATACATTGTATCGCCTTCAATGCAGCACCTGTGGCATCTTCAATGGTAAAGGATATATCCAAAGGTGCCCTCTCAGAACCAGCAGCATAAACGCCAGTTCTTCGAGTTTCATATGGGAAACAGATAAAGTTCGAGTCAGGGTATCCATGGGCTAATGAAGGTAATTCACCCCCCTGCCTGTATCCAAGATTTACGATGTCTGTTTCGATCATGACATATGGAATGAACTCATCCCCTGGCTTTACACCCGGAGGATATTCCTCTTCACCTAAGGCAGTTACTGGAACCATTCCAATAGCAAGAACAACAAGGTCAACATTTACCCGGATTTTTTCACCTATTAAGGTATTTTCTACCTCTACTATGGGATTCTTATTCTCATCCTCTGTAATACCTTTAACATCCCCTTTTGTCAAAAAAACTCCCGGATCATTCTGGATACCCTTATAAAAGTACTCATAATGACCGGGTGTCCTCATGTCTTTATAGAATATATAGACCTTTGAATCAGGATCCTGATTTCTTACATATTTTGCCTGTTTTAGAGACTCAACACAGCAGGTTGCTGAACAGTAAGGTAGATGATTCTCGTCCCTCTGTCCTGCACACTGTATAAAGGCAACGCTTTTAACAGGTTTACCATCAGAGGGGCGCACAATTGTTCCCTTTAAGGCCATCTCCTCCATCATATAATTCGCTATTACATTTGGATATTTACCAAAACCGAGATGAGTAATCTTTGTGGCATCATATGGTATGGTGCCAGCAGCTGAAACTATAGCTCCAGCTCTAAAGGTCTCGACCTTACCATTTTGTTTAACAGTGACATCGTACATGCCTGGGGCACCATCTGCCTTTTCTACTATCGATGAAGTATAAATCTTAATCTTTGGATTCTGTTGAATCTCTTTAATTAGTTCCTTGATGATTGGTTCTTCCAGGTCTTCATAGGGAGGTCTTGTTGGCGCCTGTTTGTAAAGTTTTGCCATCCATCCACCGAGGGAATCATTCTTTTCTACAAGGAATACATCATAACCGGCCTTGGCTGCTTCATTGGCAGCAGTAATTCCAGCCAGACCACCACCAACAACCAGTACGTTTTTTGAGATATCTTCCACCTTATAGGGTTCCGGGGCCTCCATCTTCTGCATCTTTAAAATACCCATTCTCACATAATCTTCAGCCATCATCTGAGTATCTTCATCATTAGGTGGATGACTCCAGACAACGCCCTCCCTGAGGTTGACCCTTTCCACAAGGGGGATGCCCAGATCAAAGACATCATAATTTACACGCGGTGAGCAGGCAGCAATTACAACAGCGTTAACGCCTTCCGCAGCCATGTCCTTTTTAATGAACTCGACACCTCCCTTCTGACATAGAGATGGATGGGTCTTGACAACGGGGGCCTTTTGCTTAGTGGCAACCTTTACTAATTGATCTATATCGATGGAGCTCCCGATCTCGCAATCAGTGCAGATATAAACTCCTATCTTTTTCTCCATGTTTTTACCTCCTCACTCCGCCTGAGGCGGATTGAATAGCCTTGAGCGCTGCCGCTGTGCTCTCCTGGACGCTGGAATAAACATCAAGCGGCTTTAAGGCGCAACCAGCGGCGTACATACCACCTATTCCAGTATTGGATGTAATGAAACCATCTGTATCATAAGATACATTTGCGGGAATCTTCCATTCTCGTGTGCCGGGAGCCATACCGGTGGCGAGTACAACGAGGTCTGCTTTTTCGTAGATCTTCTGGGCTGTAAGCGCATTCTCTGCCACCACGGTAAGATCCTTTGTGGCAGGATCTTCCTCGATCTTGGCAACCTTACCTTTAATGAATTTTATCTTTTCATCCTTCTGTGCCTTCACATAAACCCTTTCATACCTTCCTGGTGTACGGATGTCAATATAAAATATAAGTACCTGTGCTTCAGGATATTGTTCCCGGATATAGGTAGCTTGCTTCATGGAAGCCAGGCAACAGATATAAGAACAATAAGGGAGATGATTCTCATCACGGGATCCGGCACACTGGATAAAGGCCACCCTTGAAATCTCTTTATTATCAGAGGGGCGAAGGATTTTACCATTGGTAGGACCATTTGGAGAAGCCAGTCTTTCCATCATCATGTTAGTAATGACATTTTGATACCTTCCGAATCCGAGATTATCAATTTTTATGGCATCGTATGGGTTCCAACCAGTAGCCCAAACAATAGAGCCTACTTTCAAGGACAGGCTTTGAGTCTTCATATTGAGGTCAATAGCGTTATATACGCAAGCTTCTACACATTTGGCACATTTTTCTTTAGTGCAATACTTCCCATCAATAACATATCGCAACGGGAAGGCAAACTCATGGGGAAGATAAATGGCCTTTGTTTTATTCATACCGAAATTGAAATCATTTGGTCTTTCAATAGGACATACCTCAACACAGGCGTTGCAGGCAGTACAATTTTCGTTCACAAAGCGGGGGCTTAGCCTTACCATTATATCAAAGTCACCTTCTGAACCAGAAATCTTTTCTACTTCCGCTAAGGTGTAAAATTTGACCCTCGGATTATTTTTGATTCTTCTGAAATTTATCTCCAGTCCGCAATTGGGTGGACATAACTTTGGAAAATATTTATTAAGCT
>JBFMAM010000125.1:0-5519 GCA_040755805.1 Nitrospirota bacterium | reverse complement strand
TAAGATAATAAACTCAGGAATCTTTTCTTGTCTCAAATAAATGTTCTTTTCCACTTGTGTTTTTTGATTTTTGTAATTATTGCAAGGGGTTATGTAATTCCTTCATGAAAAACTCAGGAAACTCCAAGATTATAGTTCTTGACAAATATTTCCCGATTGTTTAAAGTCAGTAGGTAACCGTTTGCCTATCAAAATGGGTAAGATATTATCCGGCATAAGTGATCTCGACAATCTCATAGACTCACTCTATGTGGGAGACAATGTAGTATGGGAGGTTGAAGCAGGTACTTCATATGAGATATTCGCGCATAATTTTATAAGGCAATCTTTTGCTGACAATCAGAGTTTCATTTATGTGAGTTTTAATAAATCTCCTCATAGTATCCTCCAGCAGATAGGTGAAGTCTCTTCTAAAGAGAACTTCATATTACTCGATTGTTTTACATCAGGAAAGGGCAAAAATGACAGGACATTTATTAAATTCTACGAGAATTATTCAGATACCAATGTCATTAAAGTTGAAAATCCTGGCGACATAACCCATTTCACAACCGTCCTTAATTCAATTGAGGATAGCCTACCATCAGGGACGAGATACATTTTTGACAGTCTTACCGGTATGCAGGACCTCTGGGGAGAAGAAAACAACACGTATAAATTCTTTACATATATATGTCCACGCCTTTACGACCTTGGCACTGTTGCATACTGGATTTTAGAAAAAGATGCGCACAGTCAGGCATTCAAGGCAAATCTGCGACACATAACACAGGTGGTTTTAGAACTTTATAAGAGAAAAGATAAACTTTATATAAAGGCCCTGAAGCTTGAAGGCCGTCATAGTAGAGAGGCATTCAAGCCACATCCTTATGAAATTGACGAGAAAAAAATATCAATGGCATCGATAAGAAAAGAGCCTTCCTCTGACATAGGGACGAAGATAAAAGAATTACGGACAAAGATTGGCATGAGCCAAAAGGAGCTTGCTGATAGGGTTGGTCTAACTCCAAGCTTCATTTCCCAATTAGAAAACAATCAGATAAGCCCATCACTGAACTCTTTCATACAGATTTGTAATGCATTAGGAGCTAGTCTAACAGAAATATTAGAAGAGAAAAGATCTGATGATTCCCAATGGCTCATAAAAAAAGAGAAAATCTTCTCAAGTCTCTCATTAAATGAAAATGGTCTGAAAGGGTTTAAAATTGTTAAAAATGGCAATATAACAAGCACCCTCATTGTTTTAGAGCCATACACGAGAACAGAAAAGAATTTCATCCCTGTTGAAGGCACAAAACTAATATATATTTTAAAAGGCAATGTCTCTGTTGTTATGGAGGGTAAGGGTGAGACACTCAGGTCAGGTGATTCTATCTACTTAAAAGAGGAAGTCCCATCTTTATGGAAGAATGAAGGAGGTGATAAGGCAGAATTGCTTTTGTTGTGCTCGTAGAAAATTCCCAGGGGATTTTTTTGTCAACTGGAATTAGGAATACTTAAATCTGAGCCATAAAAATTATAAATACTAATTTTCAAACACTTTATGTAATTTTTATCCGAAAGGAGGAGTATGATGAGCCTTAGTAAGCCAAATGCAAGTGCGGCAACTGTAACAACAACAAGGGTAGCACCCTCGCCTATCTCCGGGCTATGTGTTAATTGTGTAGATGGTTGTCCAGGTTACTGTGAGGTTGGAAGATCTGCCCTTCGTGGAAGGGAGATTATTTACCCTCAGCCTTTTGGAAAGGTTATTTCAGGGTCAGAGAAAGATTATCCAGTAGATTTCTCGCATTTCAATATTCAGGGCACCTGTGTTGGGGCTATGGGTATCGAGCCAGACCCTGACAAAGCCACTTTCCCAGCTGTTAGCGTGTCTACGGAGATTGGTACCGATGGGAGAAGGATTCCGATGAAGGTTCCTTTCTTTACCGGGGCCCTCGGTTCGACTGAGATAGCCAGAGTAAACTGGGAAGGTACTGCCATTGGCATAGCTATAAGTGGTTCTATTCTCGTCTGTGGAGAGAATGTCTGCGGCATGGATCCAAATGCTGAGTTTAAAAATGGAAGGATCACAAGTTCCCCTGAACTTAAGAGAAGGGTAAGGCTATACAATGACTGGTACGATGGCCATGGGACGATGCTCCTTCAGGCAAATGTGGAGGACACCCGTCTCGGCGTCCCTGAGTATGCTGTAGAGAAGTTCGGGGTTGAAGGTATAGAAATAAAATGGGGACAGGGTGCAAAAAGTATAGGTGGAGAGGTTAAGCTCCCAACCCTCGAAAGGGCAATAGAACTTAAGCGAAGAGGATATATCGTTATTCCCGACCCGGATAATCCCTTTGTTCAAGAGGCCCATAAAGTTGGAGGTATAATAGAATTCGAGAGGCACTCCCGGCTCGGAATGGTGGATGAAGAATCATTCTTAAGAGAAGTAGAAAGACTGGGAAAAATAGGCGCCAAATATGTCACCCTTAAAACAGGTGCATACAGACCAGTGGATTTAGCGCGCGCGGTAAAGCTCTCATCAGCAGCCAGAATAGACCTTCTTACTGTAGATGGTGCTGGCGGTGGAACAGGCATGAGTCCGTGGCGGATGATGAATGAATGGGGAATTCCTACAGTCTATCTTGAAAGCCTTCTCTACAAATTTCTTAAAAGACTTGAAGAAAAGGGTGAATTTATCCCGAATGTCGCCATAGCTGGTGGCATTGTCCTTGAGGACCAGATCTTCAAGGCTATAGCACTTGGAGCACCCTATGTGAAAGCAGTATGTATGGGACGAGCCACCCTTACCGCGGGCATGGTAGGGAAGACACAGGGGCAACTTCTTGAGGAGACATACGGAAGGGGAAGGGAATATGAGGATGCCCTTCTTCGTACCTTTGCCGGTGCTGCACAGCTTAGAGAAAAATATGGAAAAGATTTCGCTAAGATACCACCTGCTGCAATAGCTATCTATACCTATTATGACAGGCTTGCCGTAGGACTAAAGCAGTTGATGGCAGGGGCTCGTAAATTCTTACTTAACTTAATAGATAGAGGCGACTTAATGGCCCTGACTCGTGAAGCAGCCGATATCTCTGGCATCCCATATCTCATGGATGTAGATATGAAAGAAATCGAAAATATCTTAGGATGAAACGCTCATACCGACAAGTCAGTACAAAGGGGACTAAAAATGTCACCCTGAACCCTGTCCTGAACTCGTTTCAGGATCGTTTCAGGGCCCTGAACTTGATTCAGGGTGCCGAAACAAGCCTGCCTTGAAGAGATGCTGAACCAAGTTCAGCATGACACTTTCAGGGTTCGGCATGACAGTTTAGAGAGGATTTTTCAAAGGAGGAGAAAATGTTGAATTTGATTTGCAATAAATACTGCCCAGCGCCTTTCTGCGAAGTTAGCTGTCCAGTTGGCGCTATAAGCATAGCCGAGAAGGATAAGAATGTTTATACCGATACAGATAAGTGTAATAGATGCGGAATCTGCCGTGCAATATGTATTTCTTTAAGCTTTGATAGAAATCTTGAAGGCAAAAGGCCATGGGTTCCTGAAGATTGGGTTAGACCAAGGACCTAAAGTTAACGAAGATGGAAGAAGAACTTTTAGCAGAGATTTTGGCATCTTATAGGGGTGGAAGGGGCGAGTTGATTCCAATCCTACAAGAGGTTCAGAATAATCTTGGTTATCTATCGGAAAAGGTAATGCTTGATATCGCAAAGTTCATCGGTATTCCTGAGAGCCAGGTTTATTCTGTTGCTTCTTTTTATGCACAGTTTAGGCTGATGCCTTTGGGCCGGAAGCGGATCACAGTATGCAGGGGAACTGCCTGCCATATTCGCGGTGCACCTCATATCCTTGATACGATAGAGAAGAGGGTTGGCATAAAGGAAGGGGAAACTACCTCTGATCTTGAGTATACCCTCGAAACAGTAGCCTGTATTGGCTGTTGCGCCCTTGCCCCCTGTATAAGGATTAACGTGGATGTTTATGGTGAGATGACCCTGAAAAAGGCAAAGGAGCTTTTCCCTGACTCGAATGAAGGAGAAAAGGATGTCCAACAGGCAATATAAAGTTCTTGTTTGCCAGGGGACGGGCTGCATCTCAGGCGGGGCAGAACAGGTTTATTCTCTCTTAAAAAAAGAGATAGTAAGGTTAGGTTCTGATGAGGACACCCATGTTAAACGCACAGGCTGTCATGGCTTTTGCCAACAGGGCCCACTCATTGTTATCGAGCCAGTCGGAATCGACTCGCAACGAGAAGGTATTTTCTACACAAAGGTTAAAACGGATGATATTACCGAGATTATTCAATCACTTTTATCCGAAGGAAGATACTTGGGTCGCCTTTTATATCGGGACCCTGCTACTGATAAACCTATCCCCCGCTATCATGATATTCCCTTCTACAATAAGCAAGAGCGCACTATATTACGAAACTGTGGAAACATCGACCCTGAGGATATTAATGACTATCTCGCTATTGGTGGCTATCAGGCACTACATAAAGCCCTTTTTGAGATGACCCCCGAGGAAGTTATCTCTGAAGTTAAGCTTTCAGGGCTCAGGGGACTTGGTGGTGCTGGCTTTCCTACAGGAATTAAATGGGAGGCCTGCCGCAGGGCATCGGGTGAGGAAAAGTATGTAATCTGCAATGCTGACGAAGGCGACCCCGGGGCATTTCAGGACCGTTCAGTTATGGAAGGTAACCCTCATTTAGTCATAGAGGGTATAATAATTGCAGCCTATGCCATCGGGGCCAGAAATGGTTTTATCTATGTGAGGGCAGAATATCCGTTAGCGGTGAAGCGTCTAAAGATTGCTCTCGAGCAGGCAAGACAAAAGAGGTTTCTTGGTAACCGTCTCCTGAGTAGCAAGGTTGATTTTGATATAGAGATCTTTCAGGGAGCAGGTGCTTTTGTATGTGGCGAATCTACTGCCTTGATACGCTCAATTGAGGGCAAAAGAGGAAGACCTAAGCCCTTACCGCGAGCTCGCACTTCAGAGATAGGATTATGGAATAGACCAACCCTCCTCAATAATGTTAAGACCTTCGCCAATATTCCCTTGATAATCTTCAACGGTTCGGAATGGTTTGCTAAGAGAGGTACCGAAAAAAGTAAGGGCACTGCTGTATTCTCGCTAACCGGCAAGGTTGCAAACTGTGGCCTGATTGAAGTACCTATGGGAATTACGCTTCAGAATATCATCTATGATATCGGAGGTGGAATCCTCGGGGGTAAAGCCTTTAAGGCGGTCCAGACCGGCGGGCCTTCTGGCGGTTGTCTTCCAGAAAGTATGCTAAATATGTCTGTAGATTTCGACTCCCTCACCCTTGCTGGCTCAATGATGGGTTCAGGGGGTATGGTAGTAATGGACGAGGATACATGTATGGTTGATGTAGCCCGCTACTTCCTCGACTTTACCCAGAGAGAGTCCTGTGGTCAGTGTATTCCTTGCAGGCTCGGAACAAGGCAGATGTTCGAAATCTTAGATGATATCACAAGAGGAGATGGTAGACC
>JBFMAM010000124.1:0-5543 GCA_040755805.1 Nitrospirota bacterium | reverse complement strand
TATTACTTTTGTTCATTGAAGATGCCAAATGTGACATTTTAAATTAGTAAAAATGTGACATATTGACTTAGTAATAACAGAGGTATTTTAGTATTGTAAGCATCACCTTTTTCGTGATGAAGCTGTCCTTAGGGATGGAGGAATGCCCTTGAGCGACTTTACGAAATCTTTGGTTACCAGTCTTGGCGAAAGGAGAGTCCCGTAAGGGGCGAATTTGCACTGTTTGAGGCCGAAGGCCGAGTTTGCAAATTCGAGCGACAGAGCCTTAGACTGGTCAGAGATTCCGTTTACTAAGCAAAAGGGCATTCTCCAGACTCTACGTATCACGGAAAAAGAGATGCTTCCTTTAGTATTTATTGCGTTTGTATTAGATTAGAATTTGTTTTTGTAATAGAGTATACGGTAGCACTGAGGGCAGTGTATAATTTCTTCATTTTTTTTAATCTCGACAAAGAGTTGAGGAGGTATGTTCATATTACATCCCTGGCATACCGCTTCTTTTGCCTCTGTTACTACTACCCCATTGCCTGCTTCAATCAGGGTTATATACTGGTTATATAACTCTTCGTCAATAACAACAACAATTCTTGACCTTGCTTCCTTAAGGGTTAAAAGTTCTTTCTCCGCCTCTAACATCTCTCTCTCGAGTTTCTTTTTAAATGCCTCTATTTTATCTTTCTCGACTCCTATTTTTATCTCCTGTAATTTTATTTCTTTTGAAGAGGCATCTACCTCTTCCATAACAATAAGTATCTCGTCTTCTACAGCATAACGCTCCTTTTCTGCTGATTCTATCTCTCTCAAATGGGCCTGATATTCCTTATTTGTTTTTATTTCTGCAGTGCGAGCCTTCAGTTTTTTAATCTTCTCATTTATATCGTCTAATCTCCTCTCCTTGTCACGTTTCTTTCTTTCAAGGGCCTCGTGCCTCTGTTTCATCTTACCAAGAGCTGTCAGGGATTCTTTAAATGGCACCTCAGCCACAGAAATTTTTGAGGGAATTTCATCTACCATGCGCTTTTTGTCAAGGATTTTTGAATCAATTTGTTGAAGTTGTATCAGGCGTTCAAGCTGTTCTTTCACCTTTTCTCTTTCACCTTAATCTCATATTTTAATTAACCACAGATTCACCCCGTTAGATAGTAAACATCTAACGGGGGAACCACAGAGGGCACGGAGAAAAAATAAGAATAATTTCTAAATTTATAGTCTTAAATCTCTGTGTCTCAGTGGTTTATAGATGGTGGGCCCACCAGGGCTCGAACCTGGGACCAACCGGTTATGAGCCGGTAGCTCTTCCAACTGAGCTATGGGCCCCCCATAGGGACAGTTATAAGTGAAAAGTTAAAAGTTATGAGTTATAAAAACCAATAACTTTTCAGCAACTTATAACTATTAACTATAAACTTGTTACTGTTGTTGGGTCAAGGGCCTTCGATAAATTCCCTGAGCCATTTGCTCCTGGATGGGTGCTTTAATTTTCTTATTGCCTTTCCTTCTATCTGTCTTATCCTCTCACGCGTAACAACAAATTCCCTGCCTACTTCCTCGAGGGTCTGGGGGATGTCTCCACCGATACCAAACCTTTTTCTTATAATCTTTTCCTCTTTTGGTGTTAGCGAGCACAGAATCCTGTCTATCTGTTTCTTCATATCGTCCTGTATTGCAACATCAAGTGGAGATAACATTGTCTTATCCTCGATGAAATCCCTTAGATGACCATCCTCTTCATCTCCAATAGGAGTTTCGAGAGAGACAGGCTCTTTTGATAACTTCAGTATTCCTTTCACCTTTTCAACAGGAATCTTCAACCTCCCAGCAATTTCATCAGGGGTGGGTTCCCTCCCCAGCTCCTGTACAAGCTCTCTTGTCACCTTTGCTATCTTATTAATAGTCTCGATCATATGTATAGGTATCCTTATCGTTCTCGATTGGTCTGCAAGCGCCCTCGTTATTGCCTGCCTGATCCACCATGTCGCATAGGTGCTAAATTTGTAGCCACGTCTGTACTCAAACTTATCAACAGCCCTCATAAGCCCGATGTTTCCTTCCTGTATGAGGTCCGAGAAGTTCAGCCCTTTGCCTGAGTATCGTTTAGCAATACTTATCACAAGCCGGAGATTGGCCTCTATCATAGCCTTTTTTGCTTCCAGTACTTCTCTCTCCCCCTGCACCAGAACCCTCAGGGCCTTTTTCATTTCAGAAGACTTTATACCAAGCAAGATCTCTTTTTTCTTGATCTCCTTTTTATACATCTGGCACTCTTTTTCTATATCAGAACCTGAATATCTTGCCTTCTTTTTTGCACCCACGACCTTCCTCTGCAGGTCATCTATCTCTACAACCGACCGCTTTAACTCATCGGAGAATGCTGTTATGACATCCTCTTTTAATCTGAGTTCACGTATTTTTTCGAGTATCTGTTCCCTGTTTTCTCCGAGTGACTTGATTAGTGCGCAAGAGGGAGGCGTAGTCCCATTTAGCTTCCCCAGGTATCCCATTCTTTTCTTATACAGGTAATCTATCTCTTCTGTAACCTTAAAAAATCTTTCCCTCTCCAACAGCAGGTCTTCCTCTGTCTCTTCTTCGGCGTCCTGAATAATCTCTGCAAGCGGGGCCTCACCGCTTCTGACCACCCTGCCCAAGGTTATAAGCTTTCTCAGAACAAAGGGCATTGAGAATATTACCCTGAAAACCTTCTCCCTGCCATCTTCTATCTTTCTGGCAACCTCAACCTCGCCTTTCCTTGTAAGCAGTGGTACTTTACCCATCTCCTTCAGATAGATATATATAGGGTCTTTTTCACCTTCTAATAAAAGAGGAGCCCCTTCTCCCCCCTCCGTGGTCTCATCATTCGTCTCGGCCATAAAATACCTTGCATCTCTCTCCTCATCATATTCATCAAAATAGTCAAAATAATCTTTCATAGATGCACCCTTTTAATAAGCCTTGGGCTTATTAATAAGTTTGCGCTTTTCTTTCAGCAATGAATTCAGAAGTGCAATATCGCCGGATTCCTCTGCTTGTCTCCTTCTCTCCTCAAATCTTTTCTGCGCCAGTGTCTGCAGACAATCATCGATGTTCCTGTCAACATGTCCTAAATCAAATCCTGGCTTAAGAGAGAGTGCTGTAATCAGGGCCCTCTCCGCATCGTCAGCCCTATCGAGGAGAGAACCCATATTTAATTTATCGGTAAGTGCCTTAATCTTCCTAAATAAAGATTTGATGGTTTCGTCCTTCAGGTCTTCAATGTTGAGTCTTGAAAGCACACCGTCAGCCTTTTCAGGAAATGCAATGATAGCACTTAACAGGAGGTGTTCTTCCCTGTTCTTTGCTGTCCCGGCTGGCCCAAGCCCTACGCTATATGAACCTGCTTTTCTCTTTATCTTCTTATTAAGTTCACTTCTGAGGACCGATTCATTAATCCTTGACCTGTCAGCAAGTTCACTTAGAAGTTCGTCCGCTATAATCAGATCTTTCATGACCGCAATCATTCCGAGGGCTTCCCTTACAGTATCTATTCTATCTCCCTTTGATGTATTCAGGAGAAACTCTATCATAGACATGGCATCAGAAAGCATTTTCTTAAAAGGCTGGTTGCCGTTCTTTCTCAAAAAACTATCGGGGTCTTCACCTTCTGGTAGTAATAAGACCCTTGCCCTGAAGTCGCATTCACAAAGGATAGTTAGAGACCTTCTTGCAGCAGAAACGCCAGCCTCGTCATTGTCAAAGACCAGGGCCACCTTTTCCGTCAGTAACTTAAGTTTCTTTAAATGCCTTGGTGTCAGGGCCGTCCCTAATGGCGCAACTGTATTTTTAAACCCATACTGGTGGCAGGCTATTGCATCGAGATATCCCTCAACGATAATGGCATAACCTTTCTTTCTTATCTCTTCTTTTGCGAAGTTCAATGCAAACAGGGTCTCACCTTTCTTAAACACCTCTGTCTCTGGGGAATTCAGGTATTTCGGCAGAGAGTCATTAAGAACCCTGCCACCGAATGCGATAACATCATTCTGGTGATTGAATATCGGGAAGATAATACGCCCCCTGAATATATCCCTGTAGCCTCTTGCATCAGAGACAGCAAGTCCAGCATCCTTTATTAAAGAATCGCTGCAGTCCATCTTTTTCAGATATTTAAAAAGCGCATCCCTTTCATCAGTTGCATAGCCTATACGGAAACTATCAATGGATGCCTCATTAATCCCCCTTTCTCTGAGGTATGCCTGTGCTGACGCTGAATCTTTGAGATTACCTATAAAAAATTTCATCGCCTCCATCTGGATATAGTTTATTTTCTCACGCCTTTCAAAAACATCTTTATTAAACCTGAACCCTGTTATTTCGATACAGGCCTTTTTTGCAATATACCGTATTGCCTCATTGAATGAGAGGTTCTCATGTTTCATTAGAAAACTAACTACATCGCCACCAACCCCACATCCAAAACAGTGGAATATCTGTTTGGACGGGCTGACCATAAAAGATGGGGTTTTTTCAGAATGAAAGGGACAGAGACCCTTATAGTTCTGGCCTGATTTCTTTAATTGGACATAATCAGATATAAATTCAACAATGTCTATTTTGGACTTTATTTCTTCAAGTAGCCTGTCAGCCTTCATTCAGCTCAGTTGCGAGTCGATTCCGACCTGCTGAATCTTCTGAAACCAGAGCATTCAAGGATCTCTAATGAATCACCTTTTGAGAGCTCATCTATGAGTAAATTCAGGCCGAGGTTATCGCTCGAAATATGTCCTGCAATGATAACATTCAGGTGGTTCTTTTCTGCCTCCTTACGGTGGTCCTCGCTGAGGTGCATCGCCACTATTGTGCTTACTCCACTCGTTGTAAGGCTTTCAAATATCTCCTTTGCTCCCTCTGTGCCACCTGTCATATCCACGAATATCTTTCCTACCTTTCTATTCTTTTGGCCAAGAATAATCTTTGGGCCAACACTGTTAAGCCCTGCCTCTCTATATTCAGGGATGCCTTTAAGTATGTCAAGAATGTCAGATACAAGATAGGGTTTCTTTTCATCAAATATCCTCTGTAGATAACTCGTAACCATATTGTCAGCAGGTGTATGAAGACACAGAAATGGGATACCGAGAAGCCTTGCTGCATCAACTGCCCTTGTATGGTTAACCGGCAGCAGCTTTCTCTCTACTTCTTTTATTCTTCCATCCATTAGTCCCTCTGCAACATTAATAGGGACACCAAATCTATTTAATATATCTGACTGCATCTGCATTACAGTGTAAAGGTTTGCATATGCCCTTCCCTCAGGGTGGTGTGATAGGAGGAGGTCAACCTGTCTGCCCTTTAACCGCAGGTTATCAGCAAGTAGTATCTCCCCAACCTCGATATCTATTCCGACGATGATACTTTTAATCTCCTCATCACCCGTCCCATAAAGAATCCTTGAATCAGAATACGGGTTCTGGAGAGACTCCTTATCAAAAAAGTCCTTCTCATCTGGCTTTAGCTCATCAAAATCTTTTTCCCTGCGCTCCAGATCTTTCAAGACAACATCTTTACCA
>JBFMAM010000123.1:0-5571 GCA_040755805.1 Nitrospirota bacterium | reverse complement strand
ATGCCACGAATTTGGAAGAATTCCCTGATATGAAAGATAAGAACATGTTAGATTATGGAGATGAATTAGGTTACAGGTCATATCATTTTTTTGTTAAGATTCCTACTATAATAGATATTTTTGGAGGTATTGAACACTTTATTTGTGAGGTACAGGGAAGGTCAGAGCTCCAGCACATTTGGGCTGTTAGATCGCATGACTTGCTTTACAAGCATGGCGAGGGATGGAATATTCCGGATGAGCAAGCCATAGAAGATATGCGACAGCTAAGTAATACCTTAAGAGCAGCTGATCAATTCTTTGTTAGTATTAGAGACAGAATAAGGAGGAAGTAAGGGCATGAATTATAGCCATTTTGATAGCTTGAGGCATGAGAAGTACATTTATACTGAATTTTTATTCACTGAACCTTTAGGTCGAAAAATTTACTTTGATAATGTAAGGGGTACGATAGGGTATGGGAATACATATGGTGAACATTCATATAATTCCAGGCCTTTTGTTACCTTAGAAGAATTTTTCGTTATTTTGGGTGATATAAATTATCGAGAATGTAAATTTGAAAAGGCCTTAGAACTTTACAATAAAGCCTATGATATTGCTGAAAAAGAGAAAGACGATTTGAGGAAAGCTGAATTTTCTACTAAAATTGGGAGGTTGTATATAGAAATTGGAAAATTTCCTGAAGCTCTTAAATATTTGGAAGATGCCTTAAAAATATTAAAGGAGAAGGGTGTACATATTTCCGAGATAGAAGTATTGGGCCTTATTGGCGAAACATATAGGCGTGTTGGAAATTTAAAGGAAGCTCAAAAATTTTATGAAGAATTGTTTGATATAGCTGACTCAATTAGTGAAACTGCGGTTGAAAAAGGAATGGGATTTCACTACGCTGGCAAATATTATCAGGCGGTAGGACAACATGACAAGGCTTTCGAGTTACTCCACAAAGCATTAGAAATTTTCGAGAGGTGTAATTATGAATATGGTATTGCATCTGTCTACAATAACCTCGGAATACACAATAGACACAAGGGTAATCTAAGGGCTGCAGCAGAATACTTTGAAAAGGCTAAAACCATTTTTCAAAAGCTCGGGATTCATAAAGATGTGGAAATTGTGGAGTTAAACACCTTGATTCTCAAACAGAGATTTATCTCAATGTAATCAAGGCATATAATATGTGGCCTGTCGAAAAACTCCCTTTTAAATTCCTGAGCTACCAGCAACAGGCTCCCAAAAACATGCACCGCCAGTTAGGTGGCGGAAGGCGGGGCGATAACCTATGCCAACGGTAGAAGGATGAACAACTTAACCAATGCGGGGACGGTAGGGGGATTGAGTAGACCTGATACTTAAACCACGATTGGATTCGGGCTTGCTGGCTTTGGAAATTCTTTTAGTATCGGTAAATCAGGGTAAAGCATGTAAGCTTCTTTCTTGATGTAGACTGGGACATGATACCTTTCTTTTGCACTTCTGATGAGACCCTCAATCCATTCTCTTTTAGTTCCGCCTGAAACCGGCCTACCATTACAATTCAAGGTACCAATGATTATCCAGTCTATACCTTCCAGACTACACGAGCTTACATCCGTTAGCAGAGGTTCAAAAGAAATAAATTTAATGCCCTCTGTCTCTATCATCTTTAATGAGTCAATTCTCGATGACTCACCATTAACTATCGATGTGCCTATCCACCACCATTTAGGGAATTCTATTCCTTTAAGTGCACAGGGTATCTTGGTTAAGGTGATGTAAGTATGCTGTGATGCCTCATAAGTAATATCAATAATTCTTGAAATCCACTCGCGAGGAATCTCGGGATGATATATATCTATTGTTGAACCCACAAAGATACGGTATGGCTTTCTCAGTTTAAGGGGAGCGTGCAATTCTTTTTCATCGAAACGTATCTTTGGGTCTAATTTAAACCGTTGATATATTTGCTTGGCATAGCAATAGCTACAGCCCATGGGACAGAGACCACGTATGACATTCCAGGAGTAGTGACACCAGTCTATGGATGTTTTATTCATTTGCCAGATTATGTAAAATTTGTATTTTTGTTCTTGATTAGTAACAGGGTATGCTTAAAACATCTTGAATCGGTTCTCATAGTACTCTTTCCTATCGATAACACCCTGTTCGTACATGGTTTTCCAGTTTCTTCTCGATGTATCAACTGACATAGAACCAAGCACTATGAACACAACGAATGCTACGATCCCTGCTATCGCAAACTCACCAGCCGAGGCCGTTCTGAGCCTTCCACCGAATAAGGTAATCTTCCTTGAGTTCTCATCGAGGATTGGTACTCCCATAACAGTAAGGCTGTCCATGAGAAGATGTCCAGCACATACACCGAGTTAAAAACCTAACACAGGGGGGTATAAAAGGCGGATATAATCACCCTTTTGACACTTTAAAGAACAGTCCACTGCTGTGGCAGGAAAAGCTTCTCATATGTCATTAGTGCAAATCTGTCTGTCATCCCTGCAATAAAGTCACATACCATCCGATGTTTATTCAGTTTTTCCTCCTTTGGTATGTCAACAAATACCTCTTCCATATGTTCGAGGTAGTAGGCATACAAATCACGCAAGATCTTTTTTGCCTTTTTAAATTCCTTCAATAATTGATCACTTTCATATACGTGTTCGTAGAGAAAATCCCTGAGCGTATATGTAGCGGATGATATGTCATCACTCATACGGAACTCCTCAAGGTCTGTCTCTAAGGAGCGGTATATAAAGTCTTTTACCATTGTATCTATCCTTTTTGAATGGGTATCGCCAAGAATCCTGATAATCTCTTTCGGGATGTCTGACCTCTTAATCACCCCCGCCCTCAGTGCATCGTCAAGGTCATGGTTTAAATATGCAATAATATCAGAGACACGCACTACCTGCCCCTCAAGCGTATCTGCTCTATCTGCCTTTGTCTCAGGTATAATTAAACCCTTACCCTTTGAGTGCTTGACTATTCCATTTCTTACCTCATGGGTAAGATTCAACCCCTTACCACCCTGCTCAAGGAAATCAACGACCCTGATACTCTGCTTGTAATGGTCAAACCCTCCCGGGTGTATCTCTCTCAGAATCGCCTCACCTGCATGACCGAATGGTGTGTGGCCGAGGTCATGGCCAAGTGCAATTGCCTCTGTTAAATCTTCATTCAATCTTAAAGCCCTTGATATTGTCCTTGCTATCTGTGATACCTCAAGTACATGGGTAAGTCGTGTCCTGTAATGGTCACCCCTTGGTGCAAGAAACACCTGTGTCTTGTGCTTCAGCCTCCTGAAAGCTTTTGAGTGGATAATCCTGTCCCTGTCCCTCTGAAAGCATGTCCTTATCTCTCCTTCCTTCTCAGGCTTCAATCTGCCCCTGCTCTGTGAACTCAGACACGCCTTTGGGTGAAGTGTCTTTCTTTCTATCTCTTCTGTCTGCTCACGAATAGTCACAGTAACTAATCATACAACTTTTGCAGTACGAATAATATCATAGTGTTGTCATTCCCGCGAAAGCGGGAATCCAGACATAAATAATGAACTGGATTTTGTGTCAAGCACGGAATGACTATTAAATAACTTTTGTGAAAGTGAAGTTATTCACCTGAGAAATTTTTTATTCCAACAACCTTATGTTTTGACTTCATACCGGACACAATAGTAATCTGGGATTTAGGAACACCAAAATGTTCAGAGAGTAATCTTATCAATGCTAAGTTTGCTTTATTATCAACAGGTTGTTCTTTAACGTAAACCACATAACCATTGTCGGTCTTCTCTACTTTTTCCCTTCGCGATTTTGGTTTCACTGTGATAAAAAGTTTCATAATACTGAATATTTATTCCGTAACATTGTAAGAATATTTTGTATCTCTATTGCCTGTGATTCAATGATAGATATCAGCTCTTCTGGTGTCTTTAAATCCTCCTTCTCTTTCCTATTCGGATTAACTGCCTTAATGTCATAATTTTTCGCTTCTATTTCCTCTATCGGCACTTTCCAGGAGCGTTCACTTTCCCCCTTTTCAGGAAGCAGTTTTAAAAAATCCTCAAAGTGTTCTAAAGTTAAAGGTTGCTTTTTGGTTATATTGAGGTCAGATAGGTCGTAATACCATATTTCCTTTGTAGGTTCTCCTTTTATAAAAAATAAGAGATTAGTTTTGCTGGCAGCTCCTGCATTCACAAAAACCTTTGGTGGAAGACTCACGATGCACCAGAGATTACATTCATTAAGGAGCTTACGCTTGGTCTGAACAAAAGCAGTTTCATTGGTACGAAAAAGAACACCCTCATCCATTACAATTCCACATCTTCCGCCTGGCTTGAGGCTATCTATCACATGCTGAAGAAAGAGCACCTGAGTCGCACCAGTTTTATAGGCAAAGCGAGTTTGGGCATCTTTCCCTTCTTTCCCACCAAAAGGCGGATTTGTAAGGACAACATCAAAAAGACCTGGTGCACCTTGAAATAGACCGCCATAGACCTCTAACCCTGTTAGTGTGTTTCCGTGCCAGATATGTGGTTCATCAATATCATGTAGAACAAGATTTGCAAGAGCAATAGGATAAACGAGATTCTCCTTTTCCCTCCCATAAAAAGTTCCTGTCTTGAGGATTTCTATATCCGCTCCTGATTTTGCTTTTTCCTTCATGTGTTGATATGCCTGTGCTAAAAAACCACCTGTCCCACAACAAGGGTCATAAACCATTTCTCCAATCTCTGGATTGATTACCCTTACCATTATTCGAATGACTTCTCTCGGCGTGAAGAACTGTCCACCATCATTGTTCTTCTCACCCATCTTAAGGAGTAACCCTTCATAAATCTGCGATAGCGTGAACATGTGCGTTTCATCAACATGCTCAATGGAAAGTGAATGGATTTTATCAAGAATATCCAGAAGATTACGCTCCGTATCCACGCCTGTCTTCTCAATCGATGAGAAGACCTCGCTAATAACCTTCTGGCGAGGAGTAGCACCAGGTGTATTCTTAAGATTTCGCAGATAAGGTATTAGTTCTCCATTAACAAAAGACATAAATGCCCCAAGTGTGCTCTCCTGCAATTCTTTTCTTTTTAATCCACCTTGTGGAATTGTAGATTGTAGATTTGAGATTGCAGATTGTTTTTTTTCTGAATTCTTCAATCTAAAATCTGCATTCTGAGGTCTGAAATTCGTTGGTGCTGCCCAGTCTCTCCAGCGATATGGATAATCTAATGAAGGTCTGTATTCAGCGTCTACAGCTTTTGCCTGCTCTGCTTCCCTTTCTTCCCTCTCATCAAGAATGCGTAGAAAAAGCATCCATGTAAGCTCAGGCACATACTGCAACGCCCCCGCCCTTCCCGATCTCCGCATAATGTCACAGATGCTTTTGATATAGGCGTTGAGGGATTGTGGAGAGGTGATTTTGCGGTTGTTTATAAGCATAATTAATTCCCTTTCACAAATTCTTCCCAACTTAAGGTTTCAATACCATGGTTATGAGCCTTACCTGTAGCTTTCGTATTTCTTTCATCAATAACAAGTGGAAGTTTTCGTTTTATCGCGATGGCCATTGCTG
>JBFMAM010000122.1:0-5596 GCA_040755805.1 Nitrospirota bacterium | reverse complement strand
AGATCTTGCTGATGTATTATTGCCGGAGAATACTTTTTTTGAAGGAAAGGGTCTGAAGGAGCGTAAATTTCATGCTATGTACCCACAGATGACCCTCGTAGAAGGAATAAAGCCGCTATATGATACAAAGGGGATTAAGAAAGTCTTGTATTCAATCCTGAAGAAGATGGGTTTAAAGGAATACGTGCCAGATGAAGAGGCCCTAAAGGCATTCTCAAAAGCGAAGTTTGAGGCACTTGGTACCACAAAGGAACAGATACGCAAAAATGGAGGAATATGGACAGGAGATAAAGAATTTAAGCCAAAGACAGAGTTTGGAACACCATCCAAAAAGATCGAGTTTGCTCCTTCTTTGTTAAAAGAAAAAGGGTATGACCCATTGCCATCCTGGATAGAACCGAAGGTAATGCCGAACAAGGAATATCCCTATCGTTTGATCATCTATCGTACACCCTGGCAACGAATGATGAAGACACAGAATATCCCTGTGCTTATGGAAATCTACCCTGAAAATACTGCAACAATTCACTCCAAAGAGGCAGAAAAATTGAATATCAAGGAAGGCGATTATATATGGGTTGAGTCTACAACCGGAAAGATAAAGGTGAAGGCTCATCTTTCAGAGGGTATTCGGTCTGATTGTGTGGCGATTGATCATAGCTTTGGTCACAGAGGAAAAGGCATGTCTGTAGCATTCAAAAAGGGCAGCAACGAAGGCGATTTAGTCCCTGACATGACTATAGGGGAGATGCTTAAAAATCCTGATCCTGCGGCTAATTCAATGTGGAATGAGGTTGTACTGAAGATAAGCAAGGCATGAATATGCGAAACGATATCGACTATCGACCGGGTGATTCCTCGGAAATTACCTATCTGCGCGCTTTTGTCTACAGGGCATTTGCCCATTGTTTTATCTATCCCTCTGAGTCATGGATCTCAGAATTGCCGGGCTGGCTAAGTACTCTAAGCAATACGCTGAAGGATGGACTATCCACAGAGGATATGGTTAATACCATTGAGGAGATACAGAAGGAAGAATATAGTCTGCAGACTTTGCAGATAGAATATACACGTCTCTTCATCAATGGGGCTCCTTCGGTTCTGGCTCCACCATACGCCTCAGCTTATTCTGAAGGAAGGTGGCTCTATGGTCCTCCTGCTATAAGGGCTCTTCACACCTATCAGAAAGCAGGACTTGCCTTGACCCCAAAATCTCATGAAATGCCGGATTATCTTCTGGTGGAATTAGAATTCATGATCCACCTATGTAAAAAAGAGGCGGAAGATAGAAAAAGCTGTAGAGAGGCATCCGATATCTGTAAGAAACAACATTATTTCCTCACTGAACAGTTAACGCCATGGGTTTTTGTATGGAAGAAATATGTGGAGACATATGATCGAGTGGGTTTTTATACCAAATTGGCTATGTTATTAGGAGAGTGGTTAAAAACAGATGCAGTTTATTTAAAGAATACCGAGGAAAGGAGTATTGCATAAATGAAAAAATCACTATTAATCGATATTTCTAAATGCCTTGCATGCCATTCATGTACTGTTGCCTGTAAGTCGGCAAACGGGGTGACAAAATGGAGTTTCCGCACCTTTGTCCACCCATATGAATCAGGTACTTACCCCAATGTAAGAATCAATTATGCTAAGCATTCCTGCAAGCATTGCAAGGAGCCTGCCTGTGTTACCGCCTGCCCTGTTCAAGCACTTTATAGGACTGAAGAGGGTTCTATAGAATACAACAGTAAAAAATGCATTGGTTGCAGGTACTGTATGTATGCATGTCCATTCTCCGTTCCTCTTTTTGACTGGCATAAAAGCCAGATAGAGAAACCTCTTATACAAAAATGTGACTTTTGCGCACACCGTGTTGACGGCGGAAAAGGCTTAGCCTGTGCTCAGGCATGTCCCTTTGGAGCCCTCACTGAAGGTGAACTTGACAAGATGCTTAAAGAGGCACGATCTCGTATAAAAAATCGGCCGGATTTCTATATCAATCATATTTATGGACAAGAAGAAGTGGGAGGCACATCAGTAATATACTTATCGTCTCGACCTTTTGGCGAAGTGGGTTTAGCGGATGTAGGCACGAAGCCTGTTACTACACGTTCAGAGACAAGTATGACCGGAATGTTGCCGGGCGTTACTATATTAGCGCTCTTTTTAGCCGGAATCCGTTGGGTCTCCCATCGCAGAGAAGAACTAAGCAAAGGAAAGGAGGAATAAAAGATGGCCGTAGCAGCAAAAAGTGAGCCTTTATTTTCGGGGATTAGAGGGTTTCTGTTAGCTCTGACACTCGTTGGATTAGTCGTTGCGGTTATTCGTTTAATTGCAGGATTAGGTGCTACTACCAACCTCAGTAACGGATATCCCTGGGGCATCTGGGTCTTCTTTGACCTGTTTCTGATCCCCTTCTCTGCCGGAGCATTTACAATAGCCACAGTGGTACATATTTTTAATCAGAAACAATATAAACCTTTATTGCGGCCTGTTGTGCTTGCGGGGCTCTTGGGGTATTCTTTAACCCTCTGGCTTCTCCTTCTGGATTTAGGACGTCCTGATCGGTTCTACAATGTATTTATATATCTCAATCCACGGTCCTTTATGTTTGAGGTAGCCTGGTGTCTCTCACTTTATACAGGGGTATTGGTTCTCGAATTTCTGCCTGCCTATGCTGAGAAGTACAATCTGAAGGGTCTTCAGGGAGGGCTTAGCATGCTCGGAATTGTTATTCTAAGTGCCGGTATTCTTCTTTCTGTAATGCATCAGTCTTCTTTGGGAGGACTCTTTCTCCTTCTGCCGGGAAGGATTCATCCCCTCTGGAGCTCAGATCTCCTTGCACTCTTCTTTTTGGTCTCTTCAGTGGCAGGTGGTCTCTCCATGATAATCCTGATCTCGGCATGGGCTTTTCGTGCATTTAAACACCCGCTGGATTACCACCTGTTCTCAGGTATTGCCCGTGCATCAGTCTGGGTACTCGGTTTGTATTTCATTATGACGATTGTTGATCTCATGGGAAGACATACCTTTGGAAGGGTATTTGAAGGGAACACCCAGTCAGTCCTTTTCCTCATCGAAATGATTATCGGTATTCTTCTTCCCCTCATTATGTTTGCAAGTCAGAGGGTGAGGGAAAGCAAAAGTGGTCTAATCTGGGCAGCAATATTTGTTAGCTTTGGTCTTGCCCTGAACCGTACTAATATAGCCTTCTATGGTTTTGACCCTATAAGGGTAGCTACCTATTTCCCTTACTGGATGGAATGGATTACTACATTAGGTGGCGTTGCTGGAGCCATACTCATCTTTTATTTAATAGCACGTTACTTTCCTATATTTGTTGTGCCGGAAGCCGAAGAATTGGCAGAAGCTCGCGGGGGTTTTTTTACAGCTATTGCTATAACATTACTGGCCATCGGTATTATTTTAGAGGGAACAAATCCGCCATGGATTGGGTATGGTGTATGGATATTTGTAGCAGGATTGAGCTTTCTCATTAGTTCTCTTGAACCTGTCGCAGGGAAAAGATGATGAAGGGATTGCAAAATGCAAAAAATAATAATAGCAGTTGATGGTTCCATCTTTGCCGAAAGGGCGATAGATAAGACAGTGGAACTTGCAACGAATCCCCTTGATTGGGGCATTGGTCAGTCTCCTTCTCCACAGCCGCTTCATGAAGAAATGACAGGTTCGATCCAGCAATCCCGTGTTTTTTCACCCAGAATTGATAGGTTCGATCAAGAATTGACATTTCAAAGGAACAGCGAAAACCTATTTCCAAAAAAAGACAGCAGGAGGTAAGCATGGAAGAAGCAAAGAAACCTATGGGATGGAAGGAATTATATCTAAAAGAAGACTGGTGGGCCATCTATCTGGGTCTGGGAATAATAATTGCAGCAATAGCATTTTTTTATGGAGCAAGTCCTTTCCTCAAATCACTGAGTGTCCTGCCACCTACCTGGACAGACGTCGGAAAACTTACAGGGCATTTCTCCACTAAAATTGGATGGTATGCACTACAGTTCATTATCTGGTTGGCAATCTTCGGTATAAGTACCAGGATATTAGGGTTCAAGCAATCTGAGTATATCCCATCCTTTATCTTTCTGTATATCCTATCAATCATCACATTCATAATCGGAGCGTATAAGCCTCTAAAACATTATGGATTTGAGGCCCCACTCGTTGCCCTGATACTCGGACTTCTAATATCGAATGTTGTAAGATTGCCGAAATGGATGGATTCAGGCTTCAGGGTGGAATACTATATAAAGACTGGTATCGTTCTGCTTGGTGCAACACTTCCTTTCACACTCATTATATGGGCGGGTCCTGTTGCTTTTTTACAAGCAACGATTATTTCGGTCACAACATGTCTTGCTATCTATTTTGCAGCGACTAAGATATTTGGTCTCGAGAGGCAATTTGGGGCAGTCCTCGGCGTTGGTGGAGCTATTTGTGGTGTTTCTGCAGCAATAGCAGTTGGTGGTGCCGTAAAAGCAAAAAAGGAGCAAGTATCAATTGCTATAGCGCTTGTAACTGTGTGGGCAATCATCATGATATTCTTTATACCATACTCTTCAAAATTATTGAATCTGCATCCTGCTCCAGTTGGTGCATGGGTTGGGTCATCAGAATTTGCTGATGCTGCAGGATTTGCTGCTGCAGTTGCCTATGGTAATATGGTTGGCAATGAAGAACCTGCCATTCGTGCTTTTACCCTCATGAAGGTTATTGGAAGAGATATATGGATTGGAATATGGTCATTTCTATTTGCAGTTATATCATGTGTGAAATGGGAAAAGGAAGAGGCCGGCGTAAGGCCCTCTGCAGCAGAGATATGGTGGAGATTCCCTAAATTCGTCCTTGGCTTCTTCATTGCATCAGTGATTATTACTATTATTGCAGGTGGCTATTCACTTGTTGATTACAATAAAATTGTCAAGCCAGAGCTTATTAAACCTATAAAAAACCTTAGGTCATGGACGTTTATCTTTTGTTTCTTAAGTATCGGTCTGACTACAAGATTCAGAGAGTTAGCTGTTGCTGGGAAAAAACCATTCTGGGCATTCACGGTAGGCGTAGTGGTTAATGCCATATTGGGCTTTGTCCTTTCTGTTTTAATATTAGGAAATTATTGGATACAAAAGACGACCGGTATCGGATTTTAAGGAAATATGAGACTTACATGTATGGAGTGCGTATATTTTAATAACGACCCAGCATGGCTTGAAAAGGTCTTTCCCGGGTTGAATGCCTTAAGCTCTGCCTATGGAGCAACCAGAGGGGAGAGCGGGATCTGTATTAAAAAGGACATATATCTCTCACCGGTCAGGCAGTGCTCTGACTTTGAAAAATTGCCGGATACTGCCTAAACGCAATTGATATTTTTTTATGTGATGTGCGTGAGACATTCTCGTTTTCTTTTAAATGAGTCGACCAATCCTTTATCTTCGTAAGAACTATACATAACGACATAATATTTGCCGCATAAATATGGTAATATATAGCCACAACCATAATAGGAGGTGGCTATGAGAAAGTTGGAAATCAGAGATGCTGAAATGATGCAAATTGCCATTCGTCAGGA
>JBFMAM010000121.1:0-5602 GCA_040755805.1 Nitrospirota bacterium | reverse complement strand
TCCTCTGCACCTGAAAGATGGTGCTCCTTATCCGGGTCTATCCAGTCCAGGATAGAGTCAATGAGTTCCTGCTGGGAATCTGGAGGTATATCAACAGAATCAAAGAGTTTTTTGAGTTTGACCTCTCCAGCAAGGTTGATATTAATCCTGGATTCTTCATCCGTTATCTTGATATCAACTTCTCCCTCTTTTGTTGTTTTTTTGCCCGTCATGGGTGTGGTCTCTCTGTCTTCTCTGTCTACCCGGAGATTACCCTCATTATCTAAAAAATCAACCGAAGGGTCTTTATCAGAGATAATATAATTTACTGCCTCCTGATATCCTGACATACAGAGATAATATGCTATTGTTTCTTCCTTCAGATTGCGTGTGCTTGCCGAGTTCCACCTTGTAGAGAAAGAGAAATTCATTGCTATCACACTCAGAAGCACTAATATCCAGAGTACCATCATTAGGGCTATACCCTTTTCAGTAATCCCCCCACACCCCCCTTTAGTAAAGGGGGGTAAGGGGGGATTTGACTTCTGACTTCTGACGGCTCGACTGAGCTCGCCGAAGTCTTCTGACTTCTGAATCATAATTCCACCTGTGTTACCCTGATAACCTCGTCTATTGTAGTAATGCCTTTCTTGACCTTTTCGATCCCATCCTGTCTAAGCGTCCTCATCCCGGATGAAACTGCCTTTTCTTTCAGTTCTCTCACAGTAGCTCTTTCCATTATTAATTCCCTTATCTCGTCAGTAATCAACAACAGTTCAAATATCCCGATCCTTCCTCTGTATCCTGTCCCCGAACAGTACTCGCACCCTTTCTCTGCCCAGAGCTCGGATATATCAGATCCGAATTCAGCCCTTATCTCATCAGTTACCTTATACGGGACCTTACAGTGATTGCACAGTCTCCTTACAAGCCTCTGTGCCATAACACATATAAGTGTTGATGAGACAAGGTAGTTTTCAACTCCCATGTCCATCAGCCTTGTTATTGCCCCAGGTGCATCGTTTGTATGAAGGGTACTGAAGATCAGGTGGCCTGTAAGTGCTGCATGTATGGAAATGCCAGCGGTCTCAAGGTCTCTTATCTCTCCAACCATGATTATATCAGGATCCTGCCTTACTATATGTCTGAGCCCACTAGCAAAGGTCAGCCCTATCTTGGGTCTCACCGGTATCTGGTTTATCCCTGTCATAAGGTATTCTACAGGCTCTTCAATAGTTATTATCTTCTTCTCAGGAGAATTTATCTTGTCGAGAGATGCATAAAGGGTCGTTGTCTTTCCACTACCAGTTGGTCCTGTAATGAGGATCATTCCGTAAGGTCTTTTAATAAAATCTTCATATTCTTTCAGGAGTCTTCTGTCAAGGCCGAGCTCCTCGAGTGTTATAAAGGATGTCTCTTTGTCCAGGAGCCTCATCACGATACTCTCACCATATATCGTGGGAATTGTCGAAACCCTGATGTCTATGCTCTTTCCTGCAAAGGCACCCTTTATCCTTCCATCCTGAGGTAGTCTCCTTTCGGCAATGTTCATCTGTGAAAGGAGTTTTATCCTCGATGATACAGCAGACTGCATCCTTACAGGAAAGGTCTCCTTCTCATATAGAACTCCATCAACTCGATATCTAACCCTGAAACTTGTTTCGCCTGGTTCGATATGAACATCGCTTGCCCTCTCTTTTACTGCATTCTCTATAAGGATATTCACAAGCTGTATTATCCCCTTTTCCTGGGCAAGGTCTCTTAGGTGGCTGACATCTTCTATTGTTTCAGGAGCCTGTGTTTCCTCTTCCGCGACATCTTCTATCAGTCTCTGCATAACAGCATCCCTCGAGTCATAAAGGGTGGCGAGATGTCCGAGAATCTCTGATTTTTTTGCAAGGCAGAGAACGATTTCATAACCAAAAGATGCGCTAAGACTTTCAATTGCATCTGTCTTTGTAGGATCTCCAACCGCAACCTTGAGGGTGTTGTCTGTTATCTGCATGGGCAATATAAGATTCTCGGTTAAAAAGCTGTAGGATATTTTTCCTATTGGTATCTGTGAAGGAAAGTTATCCGCTTCTATCACTGGAATATTGAACTGCAGAGAGAGTGCTTTAAGTATATCACCTTCTAAAACGCCAGCATCTACCAGTATCTCACCAAACCTTCTCGCTCCTCCCTCAGCCTTCTGTATCTCGAGTGTCCTGTCAATATCTGCCTGGCTTATTACCCCCATCTCAAGCAGTATCTGTCCTATCTTCTTATACAATTTTACCCTCACCTTGTCGGAATCGTGGGAGCCGCCCCGAAGACGTATTTGAAGTCCTCATCCTCAAATCTCAGCCCGATGCCTGCATAACCTCCTCGCCATTTCCTGTTCATGATATTATCCACACCAGCACTGAGGAAGATATATTTAAAAATAAAATAGTCAACCCCGGCCCTCACATGCGGGTTTTTTGCACCCTCTTCATCATTAGATAAGTCCCAGATATCTGTAGTTATCCTCCCCCTGTCCTTATAGAAGAAATAGTCAGCTCCAGCACCAAATGTGTTTTCCGTGAGTCCCATCCTCAATGCAACATCCTTAAACCTCTTTGCAAACTGGGCTGTAAATTCCATCTTTCTTTCTACTTTCTCTTCAACCCTACTATCGATTTTAGTTGTTTCAACCTTTCCTACAGGGTCTCCTATAACACCGAGTATGTAATACTTATCAGGTCTCGGTTGAAGAGTAACGTAAAAATAACCTTTAGCGTCCTTTGGCTCTGTGAGGTAATCGGCCTGAAAGGTTATAAATGTCCTGAGCCTCTCTATTGCTGATATAGATTTATCGACTCCCCCTGCAACCCTGTTTATAGATTCATAAAGGCGTTCATCCTTTACAAGTCTTCCGAGAGAACCTTCTCCCCGGTCAATCCTCTTGGCGATATTATCAATTGATTCAGTGGCACTTTTTATTGTTGGCCTGTTCTCCTCGACCATTGCCTTTACTGATTCAACAGCACTCTTTATTGCCGGTTTATTCTCTTCAACCATTGCCTTTAGCTCCTTTGTAGCCGTGTTAAGGTTCTTTATAAGTTCAGGACCATCTGACTTCAGGGTTCCAGAGAAGTCTTTAATATTTGCTAATGCGACAGTAAGGGGTTCTTTATTTTTTTCAATCAGGTTATTGATAGAAGTAGTTAAGTCCTCTATATTATCAAGAACTGTCCTGAATTTTTCATCGTTAACCGAGATAGCCTGGTTAAGGTTCTCGGTAATCTCTCTTAAATTCTTGACCGCTTCCCGCAGTGATTTTTTTGCCTCCTCTGTGCCAAGGGCTTCGTTAAGAGAAGTTGCGAGGGTGTTTATATTTGCTGATACATTTGAGAGGTTGCGGACCATTTCATCGAGGTCTACTACTTCTTCAACATATTTTATGGTATCGCCATCTTTAAGGGCAGGTACTGCTGAGCCTGGCCTTATGTCGAGATATTTTTCTCCGAGAAGGCCGGTAGTCTTAATCGATGCTGTTGCATTATTGCATAATTTGACCTTTCGATCCATTCTGAGAGTAAGCTTTGCCTCTACGTCTTCCAGCTCTATCTTTTCTATGACTCCTGCGTCGACTCCTGCAACCTTAACCTTTGTCTTTTCGTCAAGACCGGCAATGTTCTTAAAATAAACAAGGACTATATATCCTTCTTTTTTTCTGGCCCATTCAAACCCGCCGACCTTGAATGTCATAAAGGCCAGTATTGCAATAACTATAACAGCAAAAAATCCGACCTTAAGCTCTATCGAAAACCCTCTCATGGTCTACCCCTTCTATCCCTGGCCTGTCGCCAGGGCCTGCCCTGAACTCGTTTCAGGGACAGGCTTTATCGGCCCGTAAGCACTCCCTGTTATGAACTGACGAACCACAGGATTCTGGGTATTCCTGATCTCATCAGGAGTTCCTACCTCGATTATCTTCCCTTCATAAAGCATAGCTATCCTGTCAGCAATTTTATATGCACTGTTCATGTCATGTGTTATGGCAATGGATGTAATCGATAGGTGGCTTTTCATCTCTATGATAAGGTCATTTATTGCATCTGCCAGTATAGGGTCAAGACCGGTTGTAGGTTCATCGTAGAGCAATATCTCAGGCTCGTGTGCTATAGCCCTTGCAAGCCCTACCCTCTTCTTCATACCGCCGGACAGCTCTGATGGCATCAGGTTTTCAACCCCCACAAGGCCTACCAGCCTTAGTTTTTCGATTGCAAGGGACTTTACATCTCTTTCGTTCACCTTTTTTTGTCTCAGGAGTGCAAACCCCACATTTTCCCATACACTTAAAGAGTCAAAGAGTGCACCTGCCTGAAAAAGCATACCAAATTTTTTCCTTACTTCATAGAGTTCATCCTCTTTCAGTAATGCAATATCAATGCCATCTATGAGCACCTTTCCTTTATCAGGCTTTAGTATACCAATAATATGTTTGATAAGAACGCTCTTGCCTGAACCACTCCCTCCAATAATAACCATGCTCTCGCCTTTTTCAACCTCAAGGTTAACACCTGTGAGAACATGTTTTTTATTAAAAGATCTGTGCAAATCTATAATCTCTATCATGGCCTTCGGCAGTCACCAGTCAAAAAGTCGTCAGTCATACCTGCTGTTCTCATCCGAAAACCCTTTAGTGACAGGTCAGTCCCGAAAGCTTTCGGGATGTCACTACCCGCGTGTGGAGTAGTATCGTCCGCCCCGCCTCGGGCGGGCGGACTGACCCGATTTTTTCCATCCTTTGTGTCGCTATGGGATATGATTGCCTCATTTAAACAACCATGCCGAAAGAAAATAATCAGAGATCAATATAGTCATGGATGACAGAACTACTGCCCCTGTTGTTGCCTTTCCAACACCTTCGGCACCTCCACTTGTGTAAAAGCCTTTATAGGAGCTTATAAGGGCAATGCCTGCACCAAAAAATCCAGATTTTATCAGGCCATTGTAAATGTCGCTCACCTCTAAATAATCCCATGTCCTCTTCCAGTAGACCGTCGAGCTTGCCTCAAAGAGACCGACTGTTACAATGTATCCTCCTATAATACCTATCATGTCAGCAATTATAGTGAGCGCAGGCAGCATAAAAAGACCTGCAATAAATCTTGGTACAATGAGGTACTTAATTGGATTTGTGGCCAATGTTTCGAGTGCATCTATCTGCTCTGTTACCCTCATGGTACCAAGCTCTGCAGCCATTGCAGCACCAGCCCTTCCTGCAACTATAAGGCCTGTCAGGACAGGGCCGAGCTCCCTCGTCATAGAAAGGGCAACAACAGAGCCAACGAGTGCCTCAGCACCAAATCTTTTAAAACCTGTATAAGTCTGTAGAGCGAAAACCATGCCTGTAAAAATTGCTGTTATTAATACAACGGGTGAAGACCTTATCCCTACTTCGAGCATCTGCTTGAAGGTACCTTTTATCTCGAGTGGTAATGCTACCATCTGTCTCACGGTAGCACACAGAAGGAGTAATATCCTGCCGAGCTCCTCAGCAAAGGCCGTGATATAATGACCTATAATTTCAATCAGTCTCAACATCTATATAGTGAAAGCCATAAGTAAGTTGACATGTATAAGTTTTAAATTC
>JBFMAM010000120.1:0-5653 GCA_040755805.1 Nitrospirota bacterium | reverse complement strand
CCTATCTTGACAGCTCTGTGGCAAAATATCATTACTATTATGGATTGGTTCTTAGTAAGCTCGGCAGATTCAAAGAGGCGGGAAGGGCAATTCAGAGGGCACTCGAGATTGAGCCCTCTAATGCTGATTATATGGCTGAACTCGGCCATATTTATCTGCAGCTTGGTTTTAAATTAAGGGCAAAGAGCACTTTTGAAAAGGCAATAAGATTTGACCCATCCAATGAAAAGGCAGTTAGTGGCCTACAAAGGATTAGAGATCATTCCTGAGCCTGAATGGGAAGGGCTTGTTGAAGAACTTATATGCCACAAAGGTGTTGCCTTTCTTATAGGTGCAACTGATTCAGGAAAATCCACATTAGTAAGGTATTTGATAGAAAAGCTCATAACAAAAAATATTGTGCCCTCCCTTGTTGACTCTGACATCGGCCAATCCTCTCTTGGTTTACCTGGTACAATCAGCACAAAGATATTTAAAACAACCAGAGATATCGAAGATTTTAGTGCCGAGGAGGTCTTCTTTGTTGGTTCTCTGAATCCTGCCCGGAAAATCTCCATGATGATAGAAGGGACAAGAAAGATGGTCGGCAATGTCAGGGCAGACTCTGAGATTGTCCTTATTGATACTACAGGTCTCATCCAAGGTGAAGCTGGAAAGGCGTTGAAGATCGGAAAGGTAAAGACTATAAGGCCTGAACATATCATTGCTATTCAAAGGCATAATGAACTTGAACACATACTAACTTCGTTAGCAGATATTAATATCCATGGAGCACTTTCCAAAAAGTGCTCCATCCATCGCGTTAATGCCTCTCGAATGGCAAAGGGCAGGAACAGGGAAGCTCGTATCAGATATAGAAGGGAGAGATTCAATGAGTATTTTGAAGAGAAAAAGGTTAACGAATTTCTGCTGTACAATGTTGGTCTCTTCTATAATGGTAAACCCTTCAGGCCGAAAGGAATGGACTTTATGGAGCACCATTTTAATAGTGCTCCATTTAAAGAGGGTACCCTGATAGGTCTGAATCATAACGAAGATACAATGGCTCTGGGAATCCTTCTCGAGCTTGATAGCAATTCTATTACCTTCAAATCACCAATAAAGTCTGTTAGGGGGATTAACAGGGTGGTCTTAGGGGATATAAATATTTATAATTAAGATTATGCTTAAAAAACTTGCTAACATACCCACAAAACCAGGTGTTTATACGCTCAAAAATGCTAAGGAACGAGTACTTTATGTAGGCAAGGCAAAAGACCTCAGGAATCGCCTGAGGAGCTACTTTCAAAGGTCTTTAATAAAGGGGGGCAGAGGGGGATTATTGGCAGCCATGATAAGGGATGTAAAAAACTTTACTTACATAGTCACAGACAATGAGCTTGAGGCCCTTGTGCTTGAGGCAAACCTTATAAAACAATACAAGCCAAGGTTTAATGTAATCCTGAGAGATGACAAAAATTATCCATATCTAAAACTGACTGTTGATGAGCAGTGGCCGAGGCTTGAGGTCGTGAGAAGGATTAAGAAAGATGGTGCATTATACTTTGGCCCGTATGTACCAGCAGGCTCCATGTGGGAGACACTCGCCCTTATAAGAAGAAATTTCCAGATAAGGAGCTGCCGCTATTCACTCGATAAACCAATGCGGCCATGCATCCAGTATCAGATGGGAAGATGTCTCGCACCTTGTGCAGGGCTAATAAGCAGGGAAGAATATATGAAACTTATTGAGGAGGTCAGGCTCTTCCTGAGTGGTGAGAGAAAAGGCCTGATCGAGGAGCTCGAAAAAAAGATGATAAAATTTTCAGAGGGGATGAGATTTGAGGATGCTGCTACGATAAGAGACAGAATTAAGGCACTCGAGAGGGCATTTGAGTCACAGAAGGTTGTTGCACCTGAACTCGGAGACATAGATGTAATAGGGTTTTATAAAGAGGGAAGTGTAGTATCATTTGAGGTCTTCTTTTTAAGAAATGGAATTATGGTCGGCTCAAGGGATCTTTTAATTAAGAATATCGAAAATGTTCCAGACAGGGAGTTAATGCATACTTTTATTACGCAGTTTTATTCAAAGGAGATTATACCTCCATCTGAAATAATAATACCCGTGTTGCCCGAGGAATCAAAATCGCTCAAGAAGTGGCTCAGCCAGCGAAAAGAAGAGGTTGTGAAGATATTGGCTCCAAAGACAGGGAAGAAAAAAGAACTCATTGATATGGCATCAGAGAATGCAAGCCTGACATTCAGAGAAAAAAAAGGACAAGGTCTCGATGATCTGTTATATGACATAAAAGAAAGATTTAAACTTCAAAAAACTCCTGAGGATATAGGTGCATTTGATGTCTCGACTATCGCAGGTAGTGAATCCGTAGGTGCGTTTGTATACTGGGCAGAAAGTGAGTTTAAGAAGGATAGGTATAGAAGGCTGAAGATAAAGACGGTGCAGGGGGTTGACGATTATTCGATGATGGAGGAGATAATTGATAGAATCATAAGAAACCTTGAAGGCAAAATGCCTGACCTTATTATTGTAGATGGAGGTAAGGGACAGCTTGAGATAGCTAAAAGGGTTATAGATAAGAATGTAGAGGTATTCCACGAACCCCCGATGCTTATTGCTATTGCCAAGAACCCTGACAGAGCATATCTAACAACATCCGAGAACCCTGTAGACCTCGAAGATGGAAGGCAGTCATCCCTTCTCCTTAAAAAGATAAGAGATGAAGCGCACAGATTTGCTGTAGGCTATCACAGGAAGTTAAGGAAAAAAGGGCTTCTACAATCACCTCTTGAAAAAATTGCTGGTGTAGGGAAGAAGCGGAGACTCGCCCTTTTGCGCAAATATGGTAGTATAGAGGACATAAGAAAGGCAAGTGTTGAAGAGATTGCAAGTATAAAAGGGTTTAATCGGAAAGTTGCAGAAAGAGTTCTTGAAGGTCTTAAGGGGCATAAGTAGAGATGCGGCAGGCACTGGAAACATATCTTAGAAAGATTTTTGGGCCATCTGTCAGACTTATAGAGTTCAAGAGGCTCGGGGCTGGTGTTCATGGAGCAGGTTTTCTTGTGGAGATTGAGACAGAAGATGGCAGGAGGACATATGTCCTGAAAGACCTTTCACCAGAAGGCCTTGGCCATGACTATCCATCTGATAGGGCAGCGGTCTTTCTCCTGGCAAACGAGACCTATGGAAAGCTTCCCAGACACATAAAAGCCATCGATGTTATATCAATGAAAGAGGATGGCGCGATGAAATCCATAGGCGGTGGAGTCGATTACTTCCTGCTTATGGAAAAGGCAGAAGGTGAGAACTATTTTAATGACCTCACTGAATTTTCAAAGAAAGACTCCCTCTATGACAGAGATATAAAGAAGATAAAGGCGATGACCTCGTATCTTGCCGAGATACATGCAGTCAGGAAGGATTCAAAGACCCTTTACTGGAGAAAGCTCAGAGACACTATAGGTCATGGCGAATGTCTTATGGGTGTTTTTGATACTTATCCTGACGGCATTCTTACATATGATGAGATGGCAGAGATCATTAAGAAATCAGTGGACTGGAATGCAAGGTTGAAACCAAAATACAGGAGGCTGTCACAGATACACGGAGATTTCCATCCAGGGAATATATGGTTTAATCCCCCCATCCCCCCTTTACTAAAGGGGGGCGAGGGGGGATTATCAACTCCGAACTCTGAACTCCGAACTCAAATAGATTTTGTTCTACTCGACAGAAGTCGTGGCCCATGGGGTGATCCTGCAGATGATGTAACGGCACTGACAATCAATTATATATTCTTTTCGATAAAACATTATGCCTCTGTAAGGGGACCTTATCTTGAAGGTCTCAGATTGTTTTTTGAAAGGTACATTACCTTAACAGGTGATAATGAAATCTATGGGATTGTTGCACCCTTTTTTGCCTTTAGAGGAGCAGTCGTCGCAAATCCCGTTTTTTATCCTGAGCTTACCCTTGAACAAAGAAGGCTTATATTCAGATTTGTTAACAACGTCCTCGATGATGATAAATTTAAGCTCGAAAAGCTTAACGATTATTTATTGTAAAAGCAAAAACCGACTTGACTACCGCCGCATTTAATCGTTGGAAGGGGAGAGAGGGACCCTTTTTCGATTCTCCTTGTTAGCATCAGATATTTTCATGATGCCTTTTCAAGGCGCTCCGCTACCCAGACCTTGATTATGGATTGTCGAGGCACGCCCAATCTTTTTGCTTCTTTATCCAATAAGTGGATCATCCACAAAGGGAAATCCACATTCACTCGTTTCTGTTCTTGTTGGGGTCTCCTTGCTTTTGGCATATCGAGGTATTTGGAAATATCCTCTTTACCTTCATCAAATTTCTTGTCAAACTCACGAGCTTTCATATATTTCGACCTCCTCTTTTCTGGATCGTCTTACTGAAATAATTCTTATCTTTTCAGTTCGATATGTAATAATTCCTGACCAGTGCTTTCCTGAAATCTTTCCGATAACCAAAAACCTTGGTTCGTCACTGGCCTTTACTGGAATCTCAATAAAGTCTGGATCATCCCATAACTCCTGGGCCTCGTAAAAATCAATTCCATGTTTTTTCTTGTTGTTATCGCTTTTCTCTGGGTCAAATTCAAACTCCATAGTATAATTATTATACCTTAAATATACCTGCAGTCAATAATTATATCATTTTATCTTTTGCTGGTTTCATAATTCGTTATCCTTTTCGAAGCCTAACGAGTCTGTAGAAAAAGTCGTTTTTAATAAAATACCTCTCCCTTAAATGCCTTGTAAATCATTTTTTAATAGCTGTTCACTATCAAAGAAGATTGTTGTGGGGGAAAATAAAGGGGAGATAAAGGAGACATCCTATAGCCCCCCTCCCTGTCTTGAGTATCTGAAACGATCTCACGTTTTTCAATTCCCCTGCAAATTGCATGGTGTAGTTTTCCTGGAAAATCTAGTCTCGCCTGCCTCGGCATTTACAAACCTCATAGAAAATTTGTGAATATATTCTACTGATTCATTCTAATATGTCAACTAAGTTAACAACGTCCCCATCCCGGTTGTCTAGCCTATTATTGTCTCTGTTTTTCGGGCCAAGCAGTATTCACCTATGGTGTTGAATATTTGCCAAGTTTCGCAGCCGAGGAAATTAACTTCTCGCATGGCGATGTCTACAAACAACAGTACCTTTCGTTTCATTTTGCCGTCTATAGTTTTTATTCCTGCACTTAGATAAAACCGTCCTTCGACATGGTCAGCCTTTTTTCGAGGGAAGACAATTTGATGAGTCCAGAAAGGAAATTTGTTTGTTATTTCCTTTATCTTATTTTTGATAGGGTTCATTTGCTCCGCCATTATGTCCATTTCGATGGAATACATTTCTGCCGCCTCGCTCCCGCCGAATTCGAAAGCTTCAGATAGTTTTTGGCTGTGCTCTGACATATTCTTATTGTAGTATTGGTACTCAAGGGCTTGCCCGATAATGGCATCTATTACCATTAACATATCGCTTCTTTGATTAATAAACTCGCATTCGTTAAAGGACAGCATGTAGGGTTTGACGAAATTAGGAACAACTGGTAAGTTAGTCCTCCGGAAGGAGGAAGCAGATGGCAAGGAAGAAATGGAGTGCAGAAGAGAAGCAGAAAATGGT
>JBFMAM010000119.1:0-5657 GCA_040755805.1 Nitrospirota bacterium | reverse complement strand
CAATGACATCTCTAATGTATTTTGTATTATGTTTAGTTATTGAATTATTGGGTATTATCTGGTTATTGCAATTTGGTTATTGGTTATTTTTGGTTTGGTAATTGAGGTAAACATAAAGGGTAACAGATGTTTGAATTGACGGTAGAAACATATTTTTCCGCAGCACACCAACTCAGAGGCTATAAAGGAGGATGCGAAAAACTCCATGGCCACAACTATAAGGTTCGGGTTCATGTCATTGCAGAAAGGCTTAACGAGATAGACATAGCAGTGGATTTCCGTGAAATCAAAAAGCTTATGGATGAAATTATTGCTCCGCTTGACCATAGCTTTTTGAATGAAATATTTCCCTTTACTGAGAAAAACCCATCTTCAGAAAATATTGCAAAATGGATTTATGACTCCCTCAGAAAAAAGATAAATGATGATAATATCCATCTCTCTGCTGTAACGGTCTGGGAATCTGAGACTGCCTCTGCCACCTATTATGAAGACTGATATTTCGACAAGCTCAATAAGGGAATTTGCAGAAGAACTTTTAAATACTGCACTCAAGAAAGGTGCAGATGAGGCTGAGGTCTATATAAAATCTTCAAAGGGCCTATCAATAGAGGTAAAAGATCAATTAATAGATACACTCGAAACCTATCTCAGCTTCGGATATTCTCTCAGGGTTATTAAGAATGGATGTCTTGGTTTTTCCTACTCTACAGAGAGAGACTCTGAACTTGTTTCAGGGGATTCTGTCGTAAGAAATGCTGTAGAAGCTGCAAGATGGGCTGACAGTGATAAATATCTTGAACTACCAGAGATATCCGGTGTGGGTGATGTAGATATATTCGATTCTAAGGTAGATTCTATAGGAGAAGACAACGCTATAAGAAAGGTCCTCCTTTTAGAGGAGTCAGCATACCGGGAGGATAAGAGGATTAAGAAGATAAGAAAGGCACTTGGGACCTTTTCGAGGACGGATATTGCCATCATGAATTCTAAAGGAGTAGATACGCAGTATTCTACAACAGCATGTACAGCCCAGATTATGGCTGTAGCAGAGGATGAAAAAGATAGCCAGATGGGATGGGACTTTGCAGGAAGCAGGTTTCTAAGGGAAGTTTCATTCGAAGATGTGGGGCGGAACGCTGCAAGGCGTGCTCTGCAGTTACTTGGTTCAAGAAGGATGGATGCCGTAAGGGCGCATGTAATCCTTGATAGTGCAGTGGCTTCTGAGTTTATGGGAGTATTTGCATCATCATTATCATCTGAATCTGTACAGAAAGGTAAGTCCCTTTTATCAGGAAAGATTGGAAAACAGGTTATCAGTCCAGTGATAAATATCATTGATAATGGGCTTCTTTCAGGGAAGCTCGGAAGCAGGCCTGTTGATGATGAAGGTGTACTATCGAGAGAAAAGGCCCTTATAAGAGAAGGCATACTTCGGGGCTATCTTTACAACACATATACAGCAAAGAAGGAAGGGGTTTCATCAACGGGCAATGCTGTGAGGACTGGATTTTCGGGCCTTCCGTCTGTTGGTATATCTAATCTATATTTAGAGGCGAATTCAAAATCCAATATAATGACCCTCGGTCAACTTTTTAATGCAGTGGATAAGGTTTTGTATATTACAGAGGCAATGGGAGTACATACCGCAAATCCGATTTCGGGTGAATTCTCTGTTGGTGTCTCAGGGCTGTGGATTGAGAAAGGCGAGATAAAATTCCCTGTGAAAGAGGCGATAATCTCTGGTAATATCCTTGAATTTTTTGGAAAGATAGAGGCAATTGGAGATGACACCAGGTTTTACGGTAATATCGGATCCCCAAGTCTTCTTATTGGGGAAACAGATATAAGTGCATGAATAATATTTTAATGCAAAACAGCAGGGTATAGTATTTTCGCTTATTCTCGGCCTGACATGCATCAGTCCTCCGAGGTAAATTCTTTCTCCGAAAGAATTTAAATCCGCTCAAATACTGTACCCTGCTCTCTATATAATTAGGGGGTATGCAATGGACTACTTTTTAACTGAAGACCAGATGATGATAAGAGATCTGGCAAGACAGATTGCGGAAGAAAAGATTGTGCCAGTAAGGCATGAACTTGATGAAAAAGAGGAGTTTCCATGGGAGATAATAAAGGTCCTTGCCCAAGCTGACCTCTTTGGTCTATTTATCCCTGAAGAGTATGGAGGGATTGGGAAGGGGTGTCTCGAATTATGCATTGCTGTTGAAGAACTATCGAGGGCATGCCTCGGTGTATCAACATCATATGCAGCAAATGCCCTCGGAACATATCCGATCCTTCTTTTTGGCTCTGATGAGCAGAAGAAGAGATACCTTCCTGATATTGCTTCGGGGAAAAGGCTTGTTGCGTTTGGCCTCACAGAGCCAAATGCTGGAAGTGATGCGGCTGGGATACAGACAACTGCGAGGCTTGAGGGCAATGAATATGTATTAAATGGAACAAAGCAATGGATAACCAACGGGGGAGAGGCAGAGATTTATACGATAATTGCGATGACTGATAAGGCAAAAGGCGCAAGGGGGGCATCTGCATTTATAGTTGAAAAAGGGACCCCTGGTTTTAATTTTGGTAAAAAAGAAAAGAAGATGGGCATAAGGGCATCTGTAACGAGGGAGCTCATTTTCGATAACTGCAGAATCCCTAAGGAAAACATCATAGGCAGGGAGGGTCTCGGGTTTATTGTAGCTATGAAGACCCTCGATAACTCAAGAACAGGTGTTGGTGCACAGGGAGTTGGGGTTGCGCAGGGCGCATTTGAAGAGGCTGTAAAGTTTGCAAGACAGCGCGTTCAGTTCGGGCAACCCATAATAAGCTTCCAGGCGGTTCAGCATATGCTTGCAGATATGGCAACAGAGATAGAGGCTGCAAGGGCACTTATATATTCTGTTGGAAGGTATATAGACAGCGGTGCAAAGGATATAACAAAGGAATCTGCAATGGCAAAGGTCTTTGCAACAGATATGGCAATGCGGGTTACTACAAATGCAGTCCAGGTTATGGGTGGCTCAGGGTATATGAGGGAATACCCTGTTGAGAAGATGATGCGTGATGCAAAGATCCTCCAGATTTATGAAGGGACAAATCAGATTCAGAGGAATGTCATAGGCCAGGCATTAATAAAAGAGGCAGCAAGAAAGCTATAAGAGAAGATGTACATTCCCAATCCTCACATTTTTGACCCCCTCTTCTTGAGCAGTTCTGAGGCATCTCAGTGCAGAAGCCTTTGAAATCAATGGCATGTCTGACATGTAGAAATGGGGATAGAAGGCAAGAAGGCTGTAGGGAATATCAGGGTTTATGGAAGCGATGAATCTTGCAATGCCTCTTATCTCATTCTCATCTATGTAGCCTGGCACAAGGAGAGTGCTTGCGATAAGAAGAGGAGGGATGGGTCTCACCCCGATCTTCTCTCCAACCCTTGAGAAATTCTCTAAGGTCCTTTTATTTGTATTACCTGTCAGGGCTATATGGAGATTTTCATCCCATGCCTTCAGATCAAACTTTATACAGCCACCGGAATTTAGTGAGAGTTCTATCATCCTATCAAGGAGTCCCTTATGCATGGAGCCATTCGTCTCCCAGCATATTCTGAGGATTCTCCCTTTATTTTCCTCAATGGCGAGTCTTGATGCCCTTAGTGCAAAGGGAAGCTGGGGCGTTGGGTCACCTCCAAAATAGCAGATACAGGACGTCTTTTCATCAACATCTGAAACAAGTTGATTTACAGAAGTTGTGTGGGACCTAAGGGTCTCCCTTCTGAAGTGCCAGTTCTGACAATAAAGGCAATTGAAGGAGCAGGCATGGAAAAATACTGCGAGATTTTTGTAGCCTATCTCGGGTCCGGAAGAATATGCATATTCTGGATAACCCACCCCTGTTCCACCGGGACATACCCAGTCTCCAACACAGTTTGTGGGAAGAGGGTCATAATACCATGAGAGTTTCCCTTGCTCTGGAGTTACACCTGTAAGCCTTCCTCCTTCATTTTTCCTTAATCCACAATATCCGGTACCATTCTCAGGAATTCGGCATTCATTCACGCAGATGTTACAGGGAAGGCCCTGGGAGTCCTTTGGAGGCTTTTCTGGCAGCCCAAATGCAGCCCTGCTTCTCATCTGGGCCTGCCTTGCAGATAGAAGGGCGTCCTCAGGTGTCTTCCTTATGCAGTTAAGGCATACCCCGAGCTCTTTTGAGATGGAGCTTGAAGTTGTGTTACATATCTTGCACCGAGCCATTATTTTGTCCATACCTTCCAGGAATTATGGTGCCGCATTTTGGGCATCTGCCATCTTTGATCTTATTTTTGATAATCTCAAAGACATACCTTTCTATCAGCAGTTCACCACACATATGGCAATATGTGTTTTCCCACTTATGGCCGGGTACATTTCCGAGATAAACATACCAGAGACCTTCCTCCTTCCCTATCAACCATGCCCTTTCGAGGTGAGAGATAGGAGTTGGAGATAAATGGCTGAGCCTGAGATGGGGATAAAACCTCGTCACATGCCAGGGGACCTCAGGGCCGAGGGTGTTTCTTACCCATGATGTAATGCCCCGGAGTTCTTTCTCATCGTCATTGAATCCCGGTATAATGTTTGTAACAACCTCCACATGCATTCCATATTCCTTTGCCTTTTTAGTTATCTCAAGAATTCCCTTGAATCCTTCTATGTGGCCTATTTTCTTGTATGTCTTTTCAGAGAAGCCTTTTAAATCAACCCTGTAGACATCAAGGAATGGTGCAATCATATCGAAGGCCTCCTTTGTAATAAAACCATTAGTTACATAATTAGTATAAAGTCCTTGTGCCTTAGCAAGTCTTGCCCCATCAAGGGTGTATTCAAACCATAAAGCAGGCTCATTGAAGGTCCAGGATATGCCAAGAGAACCTGTAGCCTTTGTCTTAGAGACCAATTCTTCTGGAGGTAGGTATTCTGTGTACATCGGTCCTTCTTTCCAGTGGGCTATATCCCAGTTCTGGCAGCCAGGACAGCGAAAGTTACATCCCACACTTCCGAGGGAAAGCCACCTCGAACCAGGATAAAAATGAAAGACCGGTTTTTTCTCTATGGGATTTATTGATAATGAAGAGACCTCTCCATATATCAGGCTATTGAGTTTTCCATCTTCGTTTATTCGTGTGTGACACCAGCCCTTTTTGCCTCCCGAGATAACACATCTCCTCTGGCATGTATGACACACAACCTTTCCTTCATCAAGCTTATCGTATAAATATGCCTCTTTCTTCATATAAAGTTGTCATTTTATCTATTTTAACCGTTCACTACAATTTTTTAATGAGGCTCTTCCATGTCTGCATTTCATTCCTGCGAAAGCAGGAATCTATATCTTATTGTAATTAACAATGTTTCTGGATTCCCACTTTCGTGGAAATGACAGAAAAAGAGTCATTTGTAATCTTTTGAATTATATTTTTACATTAGATACGTTGATAGTTAAGGCTTTAAGACATATTTTTACTGCGAAAGTTGAGGGGGGTGGGCGCATTCTGACAAAGCAGGTCCTGATTTATCAGGACCTGCTTTGTGGGTTTAGAGTTTTATAACATTTACTGCCTTTGGGCCCTTAGGTCCATCAACAACATCAAAACTCACTGCCTGACCTTCAGC
>JBFMAM010000118.1:0-5658 GCA_040755805.1 Nitrospirota bacterium | reverse complement strand
GGGCAAGATAAAATGGTATATCTACCCAAATGCTTGCCCCGAGAATATTTCTTCTTTTGGCCACCCATAAGAGGAAACTACTCATAGCTGGATGTCCTTCATAATACATACCCAAAAACCCATACTTTCCAATATCTCTACCAAATTCTGGCTGATTAAATACGGTTAATATTCTTCGAGGCATGGTATGAGAAATCAAAGAAGGGTTTCCATTAACAGTATACAGGTCTTTTATTTTACATGAGTATCGAGCTATCTCCAAAACAGAATCTAAAAACATATACTGTTCATTCTCAGGTTCATCGCTTTTGAAAAGCAAAAGATTATTTTTTTCGCAGGCGAAGAATTTACTCTCGGGAATTCTGGCGACATTATTTTCTATTCTCACCCCACTTAAGGAAAAGAAATCTACTGGCTTAATTCTGGCAATTTCCTGTCCCCCCAATTTCTCATTCAAAAAATCGATTACTCTTGTTCCCAATTTCCCAGCATCTTGAGTTTGCCAACCTACAATTAAAGATGGGTTTTGAAAATCTGGGATCCGATAAATCTCATAGGGGGATCTCTCCATCTTCTTTACTCCTTTTTAAAAATTCCTCAACTTCCTTGACAAACCTTTTCCCATCTTCTTCAGTGAAAGGCTTTTGTTCGGTTTTGATTAATCTCTCAATCCGCTCTTTCATCTCAGCTGGAATTTGCTGATAAAACTCTTCGATTTTCCTTTCCGTCTCTCCTGCCCACTTTTCCAGACGGCTCAAATCGATCTCGATCCCAAGGATTTTTGTTAAAACCTCCAAGACCGATTTCGAGGCCTTTGGGTAGGGTAATGAATGAGGGATGTACAGTGGAAATTCACCCATTAGACAAATGGCTTCCAAACCTCTTTCTTTAGCTATACCTATCAAAAGGCCATTTAGACCAGTGATATACCCCTGATCACCTCTTCCTTCAATCTCTGACATTAAAATAGTGTTTTCATATCTTCTTACCTCATCAATAAGGTATTCTTTGTTTGGCACTGCCCAAACCCTTGGCTTCATCTGGTGATGAAGTGGGGCTACAGCTGCTCCTGAAGTAAAAATTCTCTGGCAGCCAAACTTTATAGCTACATCTAAGACAGACTCACCTATTCGATAGGCCCTTTGGTCTCCACGTGGTTGTTCCTCTCCGATAAAAAATATCAGATCTCTCGTTTGAAGTTTCTTAAAATAAAATTTATTGCTGGGGAACTCCAAATCAACTAAAAGCCCTTCTTCAATTTTAACCTTTCGAGGATAGAAAAAATCCCGGCTTTCTATTTCCCCAAATTCCTCTGCACTTACCCTTATTCTCAGGGTATCGACTGCAATCAACCCGATATTTCCAATTCCTGGCCAACCACAAATCAAAACTGGCCTTTCAAGTTTTGGTTCCTTGAAAAGTCTAACTTCCATTTTTTATTCTTGCGTTTGTATTATTAATGAGTTCATAAGTAAGGCTACGTGTAAGTCATTCCCGCTTGTCGGGAATCATTCTTTAAGAAAGATTCTGAACAAGCCAGAATGACAAAAAAGATTGAAGCTTATAATAACACTAAAGACAACCCTTTACAACAGTATATCGGACTTAAGGTCGTCGTAGATGATATCACAGGGCCGGACCTTTCTATATATGCTGGGTTAGATCTTCTGTACTCCCTGAGGCCGCCTCCAGAACTTATTCCTTACATGGTACGGCTGGCCAGGATGCTTCCAGCCGATTTGATTGTCAAGCCCCTAGCCTCTGAACACCCGGGGAGACAATTAATCTGTCATAGGAACACAACATTTTATCTGTGGAATTATATTTACCGTAAAAATACTTCTGTTTGTCATTCCCGTGAAAAGGGGAATCCAGATTGGCAATAAACTGGATTCTTGCTTCCGCAGGAATGACATTTGAAAAAGGGATTTTCAAGTGAAAAGCGTTGAGTCAAAGAAGAAGCGTCTTTCCAGGAGAAGGATCATTTACTTGGTTGGGGAAGGTACGGGGGAGACGATCAGCAAGATTGCTAGGGCATCTATTGCGCAGTTCAGCCGTGAAAAGGTTGAGGTGAAGACGTTTTTTTTGGTCACAGATAAGCAACATATTGCGCATATCGCCAAACAAGCAGCAGAGGATGGAGCCCTGATGGCCTTCAGCATAGTACAGCCAACTTTGAGGGATTTCTTAATCCAGGAGGCCGAGCACCGGGGGATAAAGGCTATCGATGTCATTGGTGATTTTATTGTACAGTTGTCCATCTTTTTGGGAGAAAAACCCCTGGCAATCCCAGGACGACAGTACATTCTGGACGAAGACTACTTCCGACGTATCGAGGCGATTAACTTTGCGGTTAAACATGATGACGGAAAGATGCCCCAGGGTCTGAAACTTGCTGACTTGATCCTTGTGGGTCTTTCTCGAACAGGCAAGACACCCCTGTCGACCTACCTTGCCAATCAGGGATGGAAGGTTGCTAATGTCCCCCTTCACCCAGACATGGTCCCCCCGGAAGAGCTATTTCTGGTAGATCAGCGCAAAGTTTTTGGTCTTATCATTAGTGTTGAGAGTCTTGTGAAGCTCAGGGAGGCAAGATTGAAGCAATTGGGTCTTGCGCCCTACGCGAAGTATGCTGACCCTGTCATGATAGCCGATGAGATTGAGTGGTGCAAGGAATTTTTAAAACAGAATCCCCGCTGGCGGGTTCTGGATATTTCTAACAGGGCTATTGAGGAAGCGGCTGCAAGTATCCTCCGTGCTTATCAGACCGGGAAAAAGCCCATTTGACGAATTTTTATACGACACCTTAAAGAAAAAACCCCTTGAGGCTTTTTTGTCTTTTCTAAGGCCTCACAAAAAGCGGCCAGATCTGAAAAAAAGGCTCCCTCACACAGTGAACTTTTATGGCATCATGAAAGCCATCTTTTAAGCAGATGTCTTGCACCTTCTTTATCCAGAGGCTGGTTGCCTGAACCGCACTGGGGGTCCTGCACGCAGGAAGGGCATCCTTCTTCGCAAGGACATTCATCAATGACTTTGAGCGTTGACATTAGCCAATCCTCGATAACCTCAGTCGCCCTTTTTGTGAGTCCTATTCCACCCTCATATCCATCATAAATGAATATCGCAGGTTGTTTAAACGCTGGATAAAATGTATAACTCAACCCGCCAATATCTCCCCTGTCACATAATGCAAAAAGCGGTATACATGCTATAGCAATATGCTCAATAGCATGAAGTGTGCCTGCAAGGTCAAGGCCTTTTGATTCGATAAGTGATTGGATTGCCCTGTCTATCTTAATCCAGAGTCCTTCGGTCTCGAATACATACTCAGGCATGTCAAGGTTATGTCTTGAAATCCTGACCCTGTCAAAGATTCTCTTTTTCTCATAGCCTGTTATCTTCTGAGTCGTCTTAAGGGTTCCCCAGTGGACTGAAAAGTTTCTGTAATTCTTCATCTCTTTTTCTTTTATTACTTCTGTTTCCTCTTTGCTCAATGCTTGCGTGTAATAATTTACATCAACCTCCCTGCATATAGCCTTTTTCTTTTCAAGATCAAGCCCTGTAATCTGATACTGTCTTCCTCTGTGGAGATAAATTGCACCAGGGAATGCATCCCTGAAAACCCTCACACCGCTCGATTCACCAATCGCCTTTCCCGATTTATCAACAATATCAAATGGCTCACCAATCGCCCTGATACCTACCTCCCTGTGGGGCATCCTCCTTCTCGAAAACCATATGTCTCCTCTCCTGCCAGGATTTAGAATCTCTTCTTTAACAAGCTCATCAATCAAAGGTATAAGTTTTTTTGCATCATACACACCATCATCTTCTCTCAGATAAACCTCTGAAGAGGCACACGGAATATGTCTTTTAAGGATATTTCTATTCTCAGGGTCTATGACTGCTGCCTCATGACTTTTTTCAAAGAATGCCTCAGGATGACGCATGAAATACTGGTCAAGGGCATCCTGAATAGCTATCATCGCAATCATTGATTCCTGTCCATGTCTCCCGACACGACCTGCACGCTGCCATGTGCTTGCCACAGAGCCTGGATAACCGCAGAGTATGCAACAGTCAAGCCCGCCTATATCAACGCCAAGTTCAAGTGCGCTTGTTGAGATAACGCCGAGGAGCTCTCCGCTGAACAATCTCTGCTCTATCTCGCGTCTCTCTCTCGGAAGAAAACCAGCGCGGTAAGGGCTTATTCTACCTTCAAGTTTAGGCGCATGGTTTATGGTCCATGAATATATAAGCTCTGTTATTTTTCTTGCCTTTGTAAAGACAATCGTCCTCAGGCCTGCATCCAGACATTTTGTAAAAAGCCTTGTTGTTTCTGTATAAGGGCTCTCTATGGGATTAATAAAAATAAAATGCTTTCCTGCCTGTGGTGCCCCGCTCTGAGCCACGACCTTGAAAGGTACCCCCGTAAGTTCCTCTGCAAGTTGAGTTGGATTGGCTATAGTTGCAGAGGCTGCAATAAATTGAGGATTGGACCCCCAGTATTTACATATCCTCCTCAGCCTTCTCATCACATGAGCAACATTTGAACCAAATACACCCCTGTACGTATGTATCTCATCAATAACTACATACCTTAAATTCCTGAAGAATGCCTCCCATTTTTTATGAAAGGGGTTTATCGCAAGATGAAGCATATCAGGGTTTGTGAAAATGACATTGGGGATTGCCTCTCTTATCTTTTTTCTCCTGTAGGCAGTAGTGTCTCCATCATAAACCTCTCCGAAGTGCAAAGGGGACTTTGTCCCCCTTGCACAATCCCCCTCAACCCCCTCATAAAGCTCATTAAGGTTTTTTACCTGATCCTGTTCAAGCCCTTTTAATGGGAATATATACAATGCCTTTTGCTCAGGATTTTCGATGATGGATTCAAGCACAGGAATGTTATATATAAGGCTTTTACCGCTTGCAGTCGGGGTCATGACAACGACATTCTCTCCTTGCCTTATTGAATTGATAGCCTCAACCTGATGGCTGTAAAACATCTCTATACCTCGCTTTTTTAATACATCTCCAAGCCTGTTAGATAAAGCGAGCTGCATATATCTTGGCTTCATAGGAGGGATATATTTGTGCTCTACAATCTGGAGATTAAATCTCCTGTCGTTTTTTAGTGATTCGATAAAGTCAAGTATTAACATGAAATAGAAAGATATAGAACACAAAATGTAGTAAAACCAACAGGTCAGACAGGAAAGGCTGCCTCAGAATTTTTATACGACACCTTAAAGTAAAACCTTTTGAGGCGTAAACGAATAAAGCTTTAATTTGTAAAGTACTTACGATTGCCATATTAATACTCCTGTCGATTATAAAAATTCTGAGGCAGCCTTTCCTGTCTTTATTTCATAGTATATAATAAATTTTATGATTGCGATTATTGATTATGGAATGGGAAACCTGAGGAGCGTTGAGAAGGGTTTCCTTAAAGTCGGTGTGGATGCGAGGGTTGTTTCAGACCCTAAGGCAGTGGATAATGCTCACGCAGTTGTGCTTCCAGGTGTGGGGGCATTCAGGGACTGCATGAGAAATCTTGAAGAGATGTCACTCATAGAATCGGTTGTGAGGTCGATTCAAAAAGGCAAGCCATATCTCGGCATCTGTCTCGGTCTTCAGATCTTATTCACAGAA
>JBFMAM010000117.1:0-5676 GCA_040755805.1 Nitrospirota bacterium | reverse complement strand
CATGTTTAAAATGGGAAAAGGAGGAGATTGGCAAACGGCCTAATGTAGCGGAGATATGGTGGAGATTCCCCAAGTTTGTCCTTGGCTTCCTTATTGCCTCAGTTACAATCACAATAATCGCAGCTAACTATTCCCTTGCTGATTTTAATAAGATTGTTGAGCCAGCCCTTATTGCTCCTATAAAAAGTCTCAGGTCATGGACGTTTATCTTCTGTTTTTTAAGCATCGGGCTAACTACAAGATTCAGGGAGTTAGCTGCTGCTGGTAAAAAGCCATTTGGGGCGTTCACAATTGGCGTTATTGTTAATTGTATATTAGGTTTTGTGCTTTCTGTTCTTGTGCTCGGAGATTACTGGATAAAGATGACAACTAAGTAGTTTTTAAAAGGGTATATGAAACTCGTATTTCTCCACATCCGTGCCGTCAGGTCCTCTCTACGAGTCGTAGACAGACCTGACGGAAATTTGCCCTATTTCTTCATCTGCCTCCATACATGATAGATTCTCTGGGAAACGGTAATATGCGTAAGTATCAGCATAATCCATAAAACAGGGATAATCCATCCTGTAAGAGTTGCGAATATCAAAAGAATAATCCTCTCGGGTCTTTCCATAATCCCTGTGTAGCATGATTCTCCGAGACCTTCTGCCCTCGCCCTTGCATAACTGATGAGAAAAGCACCTACTAATGTGCCGAGGCTGAGAAAGGCTCCCGTATGGTTACCCTTTTCTGCAAGATACCATGCAACAGAAAGGAAAAGAAATGCATCAGAATATCTGTCAAGTACAGAATCGAGGAATGCACCAAATCTCGTGGTCCTTCCATTAATTCGTGCAACTATCCCATCAAGCATATCAAATACCCCGCCAACTAAGATTAATATACCACCAAGCCTGATGTTATGAGGAATAACTAATGCTGCAGCGACTGTAATAAGAAATCCGATTATTGTAAGGATATTGGGACTTAATGAGATTCGTTTTGCAATCGGGCTAAGAGGTCTATCAAGAGAATAACCGAGTTTGGCACTAAGCATAAAATTAAATTTTAAATTTAAAATTTAAAAAGAAAAATTAAAAAAGGGAATTCCATAATTTTGAATTTTGATTTTTGCATTTTGAATTTTCTTACTATTCTCACCTCTCCCTTTCCCCTTTTATAAACTCTTCTACCATGTCCCTTGCTTCTTCATCCGTAAACTGAACAATTGGGTGTTTCATAAAATATGCTGATGGAGATATTAGCACGCCCCCTATCCTTCTGTCACGGGCAATTTTACAGCATCTTATAGCATCTATAACAACCCCTGCACTGTTTGGAGAATCCTCAACCGAAAGCCTCATCTCAAGATTTATAGATATATTTCCGAAACCCTTCCCCTCTATTCGTAGAAAACATATCTTATTGTCCATAAGCCATGGCACATAGTCAGAAGGGCCTATATGGATATTTTCGTTAGCCAATGGATTCTGGAGTTGAGACTGTACAGCCTCTGTCTTTGATATTTTCTTGGACTTCACCCTGTTCCTGTTCAGCATGTTTAAAAAATCAGTATTACCTCCAACATTCAACTGATATGTACTGTCTATCTTTACGCCCCTGTCTTCAAATAGCTTCGTCAAAGTTCGGTGAATGATTGTAGCCCCTATCTGGCTTTTTATATCATCCCCTATTATCGGAATATTTTTCTTCTCAAAGCGATCTGCCCATGATTTATTGGATGCAATAAAGACAGGGACACAATTAATTAAACTTACACCGTTTTTCAGACATGCCTCGGCATAGAATGCTGTTGCCTTTTCAGAGCCTACAGGCAGGTAATTAAGAAGTATCTCAGCACCACTTTGCTTCAGAACCTTCACAACATCACATGGCTTTTTTCTGGCAACAATAAACCTCCGGTCTTCTGGATAATCTTCCATATGAGGTGACACACCATCTAACACCTCACCCATTTCAACCGTGACCGGATAATCCGGCAGGTTTTCATTGAATACCTTTGTACAATTTGGCTTGGCAAAGATAGCCTCTTTGAGCGGTCTGTCCACTTTCCTTCGGTCTATATCAAATGCTGCTACAAACCAAATATCGGCTGGTTTATATCCTCCAAGGTTATGATGCATCAGACCGAGAGACCTGTCTGGATGCCCCTCACCTAATGCCTTGTAGTATTCAACACCCTGAATTAGTGAGCTGGCACAATTTCCAACTCCAGCAATTGCAACCCTTATCTTACCCATTCTCTCATTTCACCCTTTTTGACAGGCAAAACGCCTGTCCTACTATAGTCAACGCACTAAATGCTGTTACATTGTCATTGCGAGCCCGAAGGGTGTGGCAATCCGACGAAGTCGTTGCGAGGGCGAAGCCCGTGGCAATCTCCATGAGATTCCTCCCCCGTATCTAATACGGGGTCGGAATGACACCTTGTGTCAGATTGTGGAGCCTGCCCCGAACCTATGAGATTGCTTCGACTGACTTCGTCAGTCTCGCGATGACAGGTGAGGGGTCTCGCTCCTCGCAATGACACTTCATTTAATGCGTTTGTATTAGTAATATAACCTCTGCTGGTAGGACAGCCCCGAAAGCTTTCGGGGCATGTATGTTTCATCTCTTTTGTGTCCTTTTATATAAAAGCAGTATAAGGTCTTCGAGTTTTATGTTGAATTCCTTTAAAAGGTTGTCTACCGACTCCTCGCAATAAAGCACAAATCTTTTCCATATCCTTTGTACAGTGTCTTTATCCAGATCAGATGCAATTGCAGCCTCTCTGAAGCTCATCCCTTCTATAAGATGACGAATAACCTCTTTTATCTTGGACTCTTTTGTGTGTAAGCCGAAGAAGAATGTGCTACGACGCTCGGAAAATTTAAAATTGCAGGTCTTACATTTAAGGAGTTTCCTATGATCCTTTCCATATGTGTCATATATAACGATATTTCCATGTCCCCTTTTGCCGTGGTCTTCACACGTTTCATTAGGACAGAAAAAATCGTATAACTTTAACGAAAAATCCATATAGTTTTTTATACATCAAAGCTTCTTTTGATGTCAAGTCAAATTTCAATAAAATGGGGACAAATGTTACGTTGTCATTGCGACCCCGAACTTGCTTCGGGGGAAGCAATCTCATAATTTGATGGGATTGCTTCGTCGTCCGCCTATGGCGGACTCCTCGCAATGACACTTGAGTTAATGCGTGTATTATATGAAACTTTTCGACTTCAGTGGTCTTGTGAGTATGTATTTTATATGCATGTCCATTATGTCAGAAAGCCCTGAAAGAAGCATAACTGAAGGCCTAATTCGTTTTATCTTCGTAATGTCCCATATAAGCAGATCCGCATAGAGCTTTACAACCCCTGGTGAGAGTCTTGCTGGTGAACCCCGCACCACGCCTTCACAGGCGTGCTCCACACCGATCATTAGTGTTGGGGCGTGGCTTCCTGTGGTGCGGGGTGAATCCATTCCTTTTGCACAGTCTTCACACAGAACGGAGCCGTGGGATACATAAAAACAATACCCATCTCGGTACGAGTCGATTCCGACCTTCCCGCATCTTCCACAGGCATCGAGCTTAGGAGCAAAACCAACGTACTCAAGAAATTTTATTTTATAGTGGTTTATCATCAGGTCTGCACCCGATAACCCCCACTTCCCGCCTTTAAAATCCCCCCTTCCCCCCTTTAGTAAAAGGGGGTGAGGGGGGATTACTTTACAAAAGGGGGTGTGGGGGAATTCAGGGGGATTATTTTCAATATCATGCAATGTATTTAAAAGTAAGGAAAATACCTTTTTATTGACATCTCTCTCGGGGATAAAGTGCATGGTAAGCTCTGCTATTTCTGATACCTTCAAAAAGCAACTCAAAGTATCTCTTATCGTCTGAAAGGAATAGATAATATCCGACTGTGTCAGGCGTGGTAGAGTGGTATCTTCTTTGCCCCAGAATGAAATCCTTGAGTGTGTAAATGGCTCAAGGCTACTTCCAAACCGACTTTTAATCTTGCGCGGGCCTTTTGCAAAGGCTTTGAGAAGCCCAAAATCAAGTGTGAGATACGTAACTATAAGGTCTGCTTCACCGAAAGGAGTGGTTTTTAAGACAATACCTTCAGTCCGCTTCAGCATAAAAGTCATTAGTCATTCAGTCATTAGTCATTTGTCTTTAATGACCACTGACCAGTGACCAATGACTGATTTATTACATGATATTCCCGAAGTCTTCTGGTTTAAGGTTTTTAAGCCATTCCTCGAGCTCATCTGAACCCCTTTTTTCCATAATGCTGTCTTCTACAAATATAGAGGCATTTGCCCTCAATGCAACTGCCACAGCATCGCTCGGTCTTGAATCTACAAAGGTTTCTTTTTTACCATCGCTCAGACAGACAAGGGCATAATATGTATTGTCCAGAATCTCTGTCACTATGATCTTTGTTACCCTTACCTTCAGGCCGTCAGTAATATTTTTTATTAGGTCATGTGTAAGAGGTCGTGGGGTTATAATTTTCCCTAATGCAAGCGCTATTGAGTCGGCCTCTGGTTTGCCAATCCATATAGGTAGTGTCCCATTTCCATCAATCTCCTTGAGAAGAAGGATATACATATTGCTACGAGGATCAAATAGCAGACCTTCGACCTTCATCTCGATTAACATCTATTTATACCCTAATTCCTTTAACGTTTTTTTATCATCTCGCCAATCTTTTTTAGCCTTCACCCATAGCTGAAGAAAGACCTTTGTATTCAGGAGTTTTTCTATATCAACCCTTGCAGCACTCCCTATCGCTTTTAGCATTGCTCCTCCCTTTCCTATTATTATACCTTTTTGGCCCTCTCTTTCAACATAAATATTGCTGCTGATTGATATAAGGCCATCTTCTCTCTCCTTCCATTCAGCAACTTCAACAGCAACTGAATGGGGCACTTCTTCCTCTGTCATCTCTATAACCTTCTCTCTGATTATCTCGGAGACCATAAACCTTTCAAGCTGGTCTGTTATAATCTCCTCAGGATAATATCTCGGCCCATATGGCAGATAGTCACAGATTTTTTTTATGAGCAGATTAATCCCATCCTGTTTTACTGCAGAGATAGGAATTATCTCTTTAAAAGGATAGAACTCTTTTAAGCGGTCTATAAGGGGAAGGAGATCTGGTTTCTTTATGGTATCTATCTTGTTTATCAGCAGAAAGACCGGGGACCGAACTTTCTTCAATGACTCAATGATAACCCTATCTCCACTCTCAGGCTCGCGGGGCTCGACCATGAATAAAATAATATCTACTTCCTTTAAGGCTTCCATAGCAGTTTTAACCATTATTTCACCGAGTTTATGCCTCGGCTTATGAATTCCTGGTGTATCTATGAAGATAATCTGTGTCCCAGGAAGTGTTTTTATCCCGATGATCCTGTTTCTTGTTGTCTGTGGTTTTGGTGTGACGATTGCAACCTTTTCACCCAGAATAGCATTCAGGAGTGTAGATTTACCGACATTAGGCCGCCCGATGATAGATACATAGCCTGAACGAAATTTAGTCATTGGTCATTTTTTAATGCATTAGGAAATTATAAACCAGACACTGAGACACAGAGATTTAAGAACATAAATTTTAAAAAACTTATAAATTATTTTTATTTTTTCTCTGTGCCCTCTGTGTCCTCTGTGGTTAAATTTCT
>JBFMAM010000116.1:0-5717 GCA_040755805.1 Nitrospirota bacterium | reverse complement strand
AGGACTTTGGATTATTCTTTTACTTCTATACCCTTCTGGTTAAAGTAGTAGAAACCTTTTCCGTCATGAAGTTGAGAGAAGACGTTTGTTTCATAAACGCTGTCCGCAACGGCAGATAACAGAGTGCTTGAGGTTAACACCCAAGGTCTTTGCCCTTCTCAAGCACTCGAACCGATAAGGCGGTCGAGCGTAGCGATGACCGCCCCGTTATGTAAAAATGGGGTGTGTGAGAAAAGACAACAAATTTGAAGATGTAAATGTTTGACCGAATTCTGAAAGAGATGCGGGATAAGATCCGCAACCGTGAATATATTTTGACGATCCATGGGGAAGAAGAGATGGAAAATGATTCCCTGTCGATCTATGACGTTGAACACTGTTTTTTGACTGGAAGGATTCTCGAAAAGCAAAAAGACAAAGTCACTGCCGAGTGGAAATACCGTATAAACGGGAAATCCCTTTCTGGTGGTGAAGTTGAAGTTGTCGCAAAATTGAGTCCAACAGGAAAGTTGGTTATCATTACGGTGTATGTGCCATAATATTTCTATGAGAAAAGGGAAAGAAATGATCTGCGATAATTGTGGAAAACAGGGTGCTCGTATCCGTAGGGTTGCAAGGACATACGGCAAGGGTAAAGACATTTTTGTGATAGAAAATGTCCCTATTGTAACTTGCCCTCACTGCGGAGAAAGTTATCTTGAGGCAGAGACACTACATGAAATTGAGCGCATTAAGTTGCACAAAAAGAGTTTTGCGGCTAAGCGTTCAGTTCCTGTAGTTGAATTTGCTTAAAGAAAGAATACACGCACCCCGCTCCACATAACAAGCGCACAGGCGTCTTAAAGAGATAGAATATTTGCCGTCTGTCACGAGCCTTGCGAGGGCAAGTCTCGCGCCAGCCGTCAAACATCGCCCGTGCGCAATACGATAAGCGGTCATCGCTACGCTCGACCGCCTTATCGGGGCGGGTCGGCAGGTCGCCTGAAGGCGACCTTTAAGAGGGCGTAGCCGTATAGGGCAAAAGTCATTAAGAATTAACAGATGGGGGTCAAACCTTCAAAATTCATTTTTAAAGAATATGCCCGCACCGGAAGATAACAGCAGACTAAAAGATTTCCATCCAAATGCTATTGCACTTCTTTTAGCCTGCAACCGATAGGCAAAATGTCGCTGACGCTCCATTTTGCTCATCGGGGCGGCGGGTAAGCTAATGTCAGATTGGGCTTCGTGTCGCTTCGGTCTTTATGCGTTATTATTGTTAAATAAACAAGGTGGGTAGAAATGCAAATACCAGTCACACTGCGTCAGCGACACTTCGCCCATCTGACAGGTAAGCGGCGGGCTGAAGCCCGCCCAAATTCGCTTACCTCGTTCGCTGTAATGAAAGCAAGCTTTCCTTCCAGCGAACTTCGCTTACCCGCCGTCCCGTTAGCGTACATATGACCAATTTTAAAAGAAAGAAGTATAATATTTTCTATAGAATTGATAAGGCCAAGTGAAATTTAGCGAACTGGTTAGATTATTAGAAGAGAATGGATTTAGAATTGTAAAAGAAAAGGGTTCTATAAGATATTATGGCAAACCTGGTTGGAATAATTTGATTCGAGTTGATTATCACGGGGCAAAAGAAGTTCCTAAAGGCACCTGTCATGCTATATTAAAGGATGCAGGCATAAAGAAGTAAGAAAGTCGGAGGTGAGGTAGGAATGATAGAATTAGAATATTCCTTAATAATCGAGGCAACAGAAGAACCGGACTATTTTGGATTTTATTCTCCTGACTTGGCAGGTTTTACAGGGATAGGACATTCTATTGAGGATTGTCTATACAAAGCAAAGTGGGGGATGATAGAACATATCAATTTATTAAAAGAAAAAGGTCTTCCTGTTCCTCCGAAAAATCCAAATCCTAAAATTATTATTCAAAACGAACAAGAATTAGTAACTGCTTAAAAATCGGTCATACGTTCGCAAAATAGGCACCAGAAGAGGGGACAAAAGAGGCATATGATTTTAATAAGAAAATTCTTCGGAAATTAAAAGTTCGCATGCCCGAAACAACAGTTAAAAGCGGACTCTCTAATCTCCAAAACTGATGCCCAAAGACCTTGCTGTCTGAATGATATCACAGTCAAGTGGGACTGATTTCATCTGGCCGATTGCCTCATCAATAGGCACAGCGTGGATCTCGGTTGAATGAAGTGCAACCATAGTCCCAAACCTGCCTTCCTCGATAAACCTTATAGCTGCAGTGCCGAATCTCAGCGAAAGGAGTCTGTCAAAGGTGGTGGGCAGGCCTCCTCTCTGTAAATGACCGAGGATCATGGTTCTCGTTTCTTTTCCTGTTCTGTCTTCGATTCCATCTGCCACCTTTTTGCCAACCCCACCAAGTCTGACCTCCCCGGGCCTTTCTTCGATTACCGTTACCTCTCCACCAACAGGTATGGCCCCTTCTGCTACTACAACAATGGCGTAATTCTGCCCGATAAGCTCGAGCTGCCTTATCTTATTACATACTTTCTCAATATCAAAAGGTATCTCTGGTATCAGGATAATATCGGCTGAGCCCGACACTCCTGAATACAATGCTATCCAGCCAGTAAACCTGCCCATCACCTCAACAACCATGACTCTATCATGCGATTTAGCAGTAGTGTGAAGTTTATCAATTGCCTCAGTAGCTGTACTGACTGCGGTATCGAATCCAAATGTAACATCTGTAGCACTGATGTCATTATCGATGGTCTTTGGAATCCCGATGACAGAGATCCCCTTTTTCATAAATTTACTTGAAATGCGAAGGCTGCCATCTCCACCTATGACTATAAGCGCACCAAAACCCAGGGTCTTAAAGTTTGAAACCACTTTATCTGAAATATCAGTCTCAACAACATTTCCATCCGGACCTATCAAAGGGTATCTGAATGGATCACCCTTGATTGCTGTACCGAGAATCGTGCCTCCGATATTAGTAATGTCCCAGACATATTCAGGGGTGAGGCGTATAATCTGTTTTGTATCAATAAGACCCCGATAACCGTATTTAATACCATAAACCTCCCATCCCTTCTGATGGGCAGCAAGAACAACACCCCGTATGACTGCATTCAGACCGGGAGCATCGCCACCACCGGTATTAACAGCTATCTTCATCTATCGAAACTCCACTGCCTCTTCTTTCGATACCCTCGGAGGAGGGTAGGGAATCTTAGACGGATAACCAACAGGCACAATGGCTACCGGCCTTAGATTATACGGCATATTTAGAATCTTAAAGACTTCATCTTCATGGAATGCCCCGACCCATGTAGACCCCAGCCCATTCTCATGGGCTACAAGCATCATACCCATAATGCTACATGCAACATCCAGAATCGAATATAGATGAACCCCTCGTTCTCCATATCTATATGATATACGGCTATCGGTACATCCTACTATCACAAGTGGTGCCTCTGCAATGAAATTCTGGTTTAAGGCTGCTGCTACAATCCTTTTTTTGAGTCTCTCGTCTTTTATAAAATAAAACTTTCTCGCCTGAAGATTTCCAGCACTTGGTGCCCATATCAGGGCATCAATGAGTTTATTAACAATCTCCTCTGGTATATCTCTCTTTTGAAAATCGCGAATACTTCTTCTCTGTTTGACTACAGTTAAAATATCCATAATCCCCAACTAATTCAAACGCACTGGATTAAATTCCAATAACCAAATCACAAATTCCAAATAAATTCCAATAATCAATAACCAAACATTGTTTGGCTGTTGGAATTTGGTTATTGGTTATTGTTTGAACATTGGTCATTATTTGATTGTTGGTGCTTGGAATTTGGTTATTATCATATTTCATGGTTTCCAGTATTCTTCAAATCTTCCATCTTTTGTAATCCAGACAACATAAGGTGCTATCGTTACATCACCCTTTGAATCAAACCCTATCTTTCCGAGGGCGCCGCTGAATGTCATTGAATGTAACTTATCGATGATTGTTTTCCCATCAGTTGTCTTAGCCTCTTCAATTGCAGTCAACAAGATATTTGTAGCATCATAAGCATAAATAGAATATGGGCCAATTTCTCCATATCTTGATTGGTATTTATCAATAAAGCCTTTTGCTGACAGGACATTCTTCGGGTCAGGGCTGAATGTAAGGTAGGTACCTTCTGTTGTACGGACTCCAGCGATCTCAATAAACTTCGGGTCTATTGTTCCATCACCACTCATGAATTTGGCGGTCAACCCAAGTTCTTTAGCCTGTTTTACGAGAAGCCCCGCCTCGGGATAGATACCCCCGAAAAAGACAAGCTCAGGGTTTTTCGCTTTTATCGCGGTCAAGACCATCTTAAAGTCCTTATCCCCCTGGACAATCCCTCCATAATAACCCACCTTAACCTTATCGCCGAGGAACTTCTTGAACTCATCTGCAAGACCCTGGCCATATGTTGTCTTGTCATGGAGGATAGCGACTTCCTTGAGTTTAAGATAGTTTATAACGAACTCGGATGCAATCCTGCCTTGCTGGTCATCCCTGCCACAGACCCTGAATACACCGCTATAACCTTTTTCCGTAAGCTTTGGGTTGGTTGATGCAGGGGTAACCATAGGAATCCCTGCCCTGTTATAGACATCTGATGCGGGGATGGAACAACTTGAATTAAAATGGCCAATAACACCAATTACACCCTCATTAACCATCTTGTTTGCAACAGCAACAGCCTGCTTGGGGTCATGCTGGTCATCGCTTACTATCATCTGAACCCTCTTGCCAAGGATGCCACCTTTGCTATTCCATTCCTCAACAGCAAGCGAGACGCCATTCTTGAAATCCATGCCCATCTTTGCCTGATCACCTGTCATAGGTCCGGCAATGCCAATCTTTATTGTCTCCTCTTTTTTTTGGCATGCTGAAACCAATACACAAAAAGACAGGATAATAAATAAAATCTTCCTCATTTTTGTGTAATCCTCATCGTATCTCTTTTATCTTCTCTGAAAACTTACATGTAACATTTTAAGAATGTCGGGCTTTGAATTTCAACATTTCTTTTTAAGTAATCACTACTCTCCAAGATAGGCCTTTCTTACCTCTTCATTTCTTAATAACTCTTCACCTGTACCCTGCAGTACCAATCTGCCATTTTCAAGAACATACCCTCTATTTGAAAGTTTTAGGGCTGCTTTCGCATTCTGCTCGACAAGTAGAACTGTAACACCTTCACTATTAATTTCTTTTATGGTTTTGAATATTTTGTTTACAACAATAGGTGCAAGACCGAGAGAAGGCTCATCCAGAAGGAGAAGCTTGGGACGAGACATAAGTGCCCTGCCTATTGCAAGCATTTGTTGTTCTCCTCCGCTCAATGTGCCAGCCATCTGTTTATATCTTTCTTTCAGAATAGGGAAAAGGTTATATACCATTTCGAGAGAGGTTTTAAAATTTCCTCTATTAGAAAACCCTCCCATTTCAAGATTCTCTTTCACAGTCAGTTTTGGGAAAATCCTTCTTCCCTCAGGCACCTGGCTGATACCCATCTCAACAATCCTATGAGGAGGAATACCTTTAATACTTTTCCCATCAAATATAATATCACCTGAAAAAGGTCTCAATATCCCAGATATCGTCATGAGTGTTGTTGATTTCCCTGCTCCATTGCTCCCAATGAGGCAGACTATTTCACTATGTTTTACTTCTATATCAATACCCTTTAAAGCCTCAAT
>JBFMAM010000115.1:0-5748 GCA_040755805.1 Nitrospirota bacterium | reverse complement strand
CTCTATTTTTATTCTGTTACTTTCTATCCTGCCTATTCCGAATAATTTATTTTCAGGATCCTTTAGCCTGACATATTGATTTATAAATATACCTTGCTCCGAAGATCCTTCTATTGACAGGTCAGGAGACCTGTCAATACCCATGTGTGGGGTAGTATCGGGTCTCCTGACCCGATTTTTACCATTCATTGTGAGCTGAAGGCTCGTGAGGGTTTCAATGCCCTTTATGTCATTATGTATCATAACTGTTTCATTGTTGATAATTATTGACATGCCATTTCTTGCTTTTTTATAAGAGTCTTCATCGAGTATTATCTCGTTCAGATGTGAGATTGCTGAATCTATTGAATGGTAGGTGGTTTTTTTATTTTTTAGTTCCTCTATCGAGATTGAATCCTCGATTCTGAAACTGCCTACCCTTGTCCGTTCTAAAAAAACCATGTGAGCACCTACACTGAGGGCCTTGCCAATATCATCACATAGGGTTCTGATATACGTTCCTTTCGAACATGATATTTTTAGATCAAGATATGGTTGATCGAAGCCTATGAGTTCTATCCCATAAATATTTATTGTCTTCTCCGGTATTTTTATGTCTATACCTCTTCTTGCAAGTTTATACAGGGGCTGCCCACCTATTTTAATTGCTGAGTACATGGGTGGTATCTGTTTTATCCGGCCTACAAAATTATTCAGGATCTGATGGATATCGGCTTCTTTTAATGAAAGGCAATCCGTCTTCTCAACTGTCCTGCCGGTTAAATCATATGTATCTGTTCTTTCGCCGAGTTTTAGTCGCACAATATATTCCTTATCAAGGTCTGATAAGAATCTCGTTATCTTTGTTGCCTCATTCAGGCAGACAATTAGTACGCCTGTTGCTATCGGGTCGAGTGTTCCAGCGTGCCCAGCCTTTCTCGTAGCAAGAAGCTGTTTTACCTTTATTACAGCCTGCTGTGAAGATATGTCCTTAGGTTTGTTGAGATTAATGACAATATCCATCCTTCAGCTCAAATCATCAATAACCAATAATCAAACACCAAATAAGCTCCAATAACCAAGTACCAAGTTCCAAACCTGTTTGGTTATTGGAATTTGGTTATTGGTTATTTTAACTCTGTGGTATGATATTTTACCATGGAGATAAACCCCGTTAGAAAAGAGGAGTCTTTTAAAAGCGGGCTTTCTAACGGGGTAAAGACAGGTTGTTGCGGATTCCCGGTAGCAAGACAGAAATACTTCCGTCATTTTAACGTGGTGGAGCTGCAGCAGACATTTTATCAACCACCGAGGTTAGAAACGGCAATGAAGTGGCGCAAGGATGCTCCGCCTGAATTCGAATTTACCCTGAAGATCTGGCAGTTAATTACCCACCCGCCTGAAAGTCCCACTTATAGAAAACTCAATCAGGCAATTCCAGAAAAGAAAAAGAAATATTATGGCTTCTTCAAGCCTACAGATGAGGTTTTTTCTGCATGGGAAGAAATGAATCGGATTGCAGATGTTCTAAAGGCAAGGGCGGTCGTCTTTCAGTGTCCAGCAAGTTTTAAGCCCACGGGAGGAAATAAGCAAAATCTTAAAAGATTCTTTTCTTCCATCGAGAGGAAGGATTTTTATCTCGTCTGGGAACCTCGCGGCCCATGGCAAAAAGAGGAGATTAAGGCACTGTGTGAGGATCTCGGGCTCATCCATTGCGTTGATCCCTTTAAAGAAGAATCCCTCTACGGAGAGATAGCCTACTTCCGGCTCCATGGAAAGGATGGTTATCGGTATCAATATACAGACGAGGAGCTTAAAGCCCTGATGGCTAAGGTCAGGCAAAGGAAAACCCTTAATTACGTTATGTTCAACAATGTCTATATGTTTGAGGATGCCCGCAGGTTTAGTGAACTAAACAAGTCCCGAATAGGGTTGAATATGAAGGGTGGGAGAAGTGATGCGGAATGCTAAATTTGGGTTATGGGGATGGCAGGCAAAGTGGAAGTGTCTTTAATAGAGATTCCTTTGCAGATTCCAGTTCAGCCATTATCTTATAACCTGCAGCATTTTCATGTCCGCCACCATCGAAGACAGTAGCAACCTTGGCAACATTTATGTCTCCCCTGGAGCGCAGACTCACCTTCCAGTAATTGTCATCTATCTCTCTGAAAAGCGCAGATACCTTAACATCCTTCATCATCCTCGGGAAATTGCAGAAATTCTCTGTATCTGCAGGCCCTGCCCCTGTCTTTTGATACATTTCTTTTGTAACAACGGTTATAGCGACATCACCCCTTATTTCGAGGGTATTTAAAGCCATTATAAGTAAAGCAAATCTCTCTTCAGACCATGTCTCATAAAGGTGGTTCGATATATATGCCGGGCTTGCACCTGCCTCTATTAGTTCAGCACCAACCCTTAAAACTTCAGCAGTTGTGTTACTGTATCTAAATGTCCCCGTATCAACCGAGATGGCGGAATATAGATTTATCGCGATCTCTCTTGTTATCTTTATCCCCAATTCCTTTATTAGATAAAATACCATCAGCCCGGTTGCTGCTGCCTTTGGTTCTATCCACCTTATATCGCCAAAATCCCCGTGGGTCGTAGACTTTTCTGTCCCCGGCCTTGCTCCGCAAAGCGGGGCAGGCCCATGGTGGTCTATAACAGCAGAATACTTAAATCTCATCCCCTCAATCTCGGCCCTCTCGAGAGTATTACAATCAAGCAGAATCAGATTTGAGATTTGAGATTTGAGATTTGAGATTGAGTTTATAAATCTCTCATGACCTGGCAAAAACCTATAAAACTCAGGTACAATATCACGGTCATAAATAACAGTATTTTTCCCCAGGGTTTCGAGTGCCATTGAAAGGGCAATAGTAGAACCAATTGCATCGCCCTCAGGATTAACATGGGTCGCTAAAAGAAAGTTATCTTCATTTCTCAAAAAATTTAGTAAATCCTTAGGAGGAACCAATTTCATTTATTTTCCTTTATCTCCTTTAGTAATCTGTCTATCCTGTTTCCATACTCTATAGAGACATCGAGTCTGAACTCGATGATCGGTATGAATCTCATCCTAAGCCTTTTTGATAGTTCAGAACGTATAAAGCTCTTTGCAGAATTCAATATCTCGAGTGTAGTCTTCTTCTCCTCATCTTTAAGGATGCTTACATAAACCCTCGCAATCTTAATATCATCTGTTACATCTACTCCGGTGACCGTGATAAAGCCAATTCGTGGATCTTTAAGCCTGTGGATAACTATGTCTGCTATCTCTTCTCTAAGGAGATCACCGACCCTCTGGGAGCGTTTAAAAGGGAGCATAATTAAAATTAGGGTTCAAGGGTTCGAGGGGTCAAGGATTCGAGAGTTCAGGTGTTTATTTTCTTAAGGTTTTCACTTGACCCCTTGAATCCTTGACCCCTTAAATCCTTTCTTATTTTTTCAAAGCTTTGCAGCTATCTTTTCGATTATATAATTTTCGAGTATATCTCCAACCTTTATATCATTGAAGTTTTCTATCAGGATGCCGCATTCATATCCTGCCTGCACCTCTTTAACATCCTCCTTGAATCTTCTAAGAGAGGCAATCTTACCATCATACACAACAATGCTGTCTCTGATAACCCTTATGCCGTCGCTTGAGCGGCTTATAGAACCATCAAGTACATAACATCCTCCAACTGTTCCTATTCTTGATATCTGAAACAATTTGCGAACCTCTGCCCTCCCGAGGGTTTTTTCTTTAAGTGTTGGTTCAAGGAGACCCTCGAGTGCCTTCTTAACATCCTCGATTGCCTCGTATATCACGTTATAAAGCCTGATATCGACGCCTTCTTTTTCTGCTGTCTGGGAGGCATTTAGCTCAGGCCTTACATTGAAACCTATTATAATTGCACTTGAGGCTGCTGCAAGCATAACGTCTGACTCATTAATACCACCAACAGCTGAGTGTATGACCCTCACCTTTACCTGCGGGTGTGTAATATTTTCGAGGGCGTCCTTTATTGCCTCAACCGATCCTTGAACATCGCCCTTTATAATAAGATTGAGCTCCCTTATCTCTCCCTCTTTTATCTTTGCGTACAGTTCATCGAGGGTAAGTTTTCTTGTCTTTGCTATATCAACAAGTCTTTGTTTCTGCTGCCTTGCAAAGGCTATCTGTCTGGCCTTCTTTTCGTCTTCGACGGTTACAAAGATATCTCCTGCTGATGGGACCTCCGGAAAACCGATTACCTCGACAGGTGTTGACGGGCCTGCCTCCGTTATTCTTTTGCCTATGTCATCGATCAATGCCCTGACCTTTCCTGTATGCATACCTGCAAGGAACGCATCCCCAATCCTTATGGTGCCAGATTGCACAAGTACAGTTGCAATAGGCCCTCTCCCTCTATCAAGCTTCGCCTCGATAATCGTACCCCGTGCCTTTTTATCAGGGTTTGCCTTAAGCTCCATTATCTCTGCCTGCAGGAGTATCATCTCGAGCAGGTGTTCTATGCCTATACCTTTTTTGGCAGAGACCTCGACAAAGATGTTCTGCCCGCCCCATTCCTCCGGGATTATGCCGAAATCTGCAAGTTCATTCCTCACCTTTGGAGGATTTGCCTCAGGCTTGTCAATCTTGTTTATCGCTACAACAATTGGTACATTTGCAGCCTTTGCATGGTTGATGGCCTCAATAGTCTGTGGCATGACGCCGTCATCTGCAGCTACAACAAGGACGACTATATCTGTAACCTTTGCCCCTCTTGCCCTCATCGAGGTGAATGCCTCATGACCAGGCGTATCGAGAAATACGATATCCTTGCTCTTCAGGTTAACTTTATATGCGCCTATATGCTGGGTGATACCGCCAGCCTCGGTTTCTGTAACCTTTGTCTTTCTTATTGCATCGAGGAGGGATGTCTTTCCATGGTCTACATGTCCCATTATGGTTATAACAGGAGGACGTGGTAATAATTTACTAAGGTCTTCAGGTGCCTCTGTAAAAACAGTATCTTCTTCAATAGGTGAAAGTTCGAGCTTCACCCCAAGACTCTCAGCAACTAACAGGGCTGCATCAGGGTCAACAGGCTGGTTTATCGTAGGCATATATCCTAACTCCATAAACTTCTTTATAACATCAGGAAGTTTAACACTTATAAGTTCTGCGAATTCTTTTACGGTAGTACCTTCCTGAAGTTTTAGTGTCTTCTTCCTCGGCACTATAAGCTGGATAGGAGGTTTCCGTTCCTCCTTATGGAGCGGCCTGATTTTTTCTACCCTCTTGAACGGTTTTTGCTCATACCATCTTTTTGGCTCTATCTTTCGTATTGTCTGAAATGCCCTCTGCATACCTGGTTTTGTCCTGAATTTTTCTATCTTTTCTATCTCTATCTCCTTTTTGAATCTGTCTGGAACCTTTAATTCTTCTTCCTCCTCCGGTACTACCGACACTTCTGGTTTCTCTATTTCAGGCAGTATTTCAAGCTCTCTTTCCTCTAAGGATATTGCAGGTTCTATATGCTCCTCAGGTGTTTTTTCAATCGAAGGTCCAGCAGGTTCTTCGGTAACTAATTCTTTCTCAGGGGTGATTTCTTTTAGTGGTCCGACAGCCTTTTTGAGCACCATGTCTTCTACTGTCCTGGCAAGTTCGGGTTCGATGCTTGAAGAGTGGGTTTTGCCTTCTATGCCAAGTTTTGAAAGTTCGCTAAGTATAACCTTGCTTGTTACCCCTAAGCTCTTCGCCAGTTCATAAATTCTTATCTTTGACATTTATTTTTT
>JBFMAM010000114.1:0-5773 GCA_040755805.1 Nitrospirota bacterium | reverse complement strand
AATCCATGCAAGTGCTGATTTTGCAGATCCTAACAGGTTCAATCCGGTTATAAGGCTTACAGCCGAAACTATTGCAAAGGGATATAATATCAGACTGAATCTCGAAGGGCAGATGGAGCATTTCAATCTTTCTCTGTCTTCTGACCCACCTCTCGAGGAGATGGATATTCTTGCCCTTCTGACAGTCGGACAGATAGGGAGGCAACTTAAAGGTCTTGAAGGAGGCATAGGTGCAAGTGAGGCAACGTCATTTCTGACAGGCAAGATACAGGATGTACTCGAAGAGCGATTAAAGTCAATAACAGGCCTCGACAGGCTCCAGGTTGACCCATATGTCTCAAAAACTACTGGTACGGTAGGGCCGAGGGTTACTGTATCAAAAAGGCTTGTTAGTGATAGGTTGCTTGTAACCTACACAACTCCTTTAGGTTCTACAGAAGAACAGATACTCAAGCTGGAATATCTCCTCGGTAAAAACATTTCCCTTATAGGCATGCGGGACGAAAAAGGAAGTGTGGGAGGTGATGTTAAGTTCAGGTTTGAGTTCAAATGATCCGCCTCCTATTTTTTATTTCCCTTTTATCAAATCCCGGCATAAAGGTTTTAATAAGTAGGACCGGCTTTCGCTTACTACGATATTTTTCGACAGTTCTAAGTTTCTTCCTCCGCCTTGGCGGACTCGAAACTCATCCCGAAAGTCTTCGGGATTCGGATCCCGAAGGCTTTCGGGAAGGCTGTGGCCGCTCCAGTTCGCTAAGAACTGTTACCGAATCCGCCTCAGGCGGACTGATGTTGCTCAAGCCAACCCTCCTTATCTCTGGATTTGGGTATGTCTTATTTTTCTTTTCTTATTTCTTCCCTGCTGAGGCAGCAGTTGCAATAGTTGGAGAGATAGAGATCAACGGGCTTTATTCTATTGAAAAGGAAGAACTTCTCGATATCCTTGATATAGGTACTGGTAAGCCAATAGATAGCGAGAGTGTAAGGCAGGGGATAAAACGGGCATTTTTAAAGAAGTTGTTTGAGGACATTTCTATTGAGACAATCGATGGAGAAAAGGTGAAGGCTATTATTAATGTGAGGGAAAGGGATTTCATAAAAAAGATTTATGTAGATGGCGATTATGGCCTTTCCAGAAAGACTATAAAGGAGAGCTTCCCATTGAAAGAGGGGCAGGTCATGAGATATGACATGATCGAGAGCTCTATAGAAAAATTGAAGCATGGGTTAGCGATGCGAGGATTCCCTCATACCACAGTCAATATAAAGATTGAAAGGCTAAAAGAACCATACAGGGTGAATATCCATCTCTACATTAATGCAGGCGAACCAGAAAGGATAAAAAAGATAAAAATCACTATTGCATCCGAAGAGATAAAAGAGCTGATGAGGTTATCTGAGGGGGATATATACGACCAGGTAAAATTGAGGAAAGACCTCGAGAGGATAAGGGCATACTATAAAAGTAATGGATACTTTAAGCCCGTTATAGGCCCATACACCTTTACTGACGGGACCCTTGATATTTCTGTCAATTTAGGTAAACGTCTGAAGATCTCGATAAAAGGCAACAGCGCTGTTTCCAAAAAGGCCCTTTTAAAAGAGATACCGTTCTTCGAGGCTGAAGACTTCAGGGATGAGCTTGTGGAAGAGGCAGTGAACAGGATGCTATCTCTCTATCATAAGGAGGGATATCCCTTTGCGCAGATAGCACCTGTTATAACATCTGGTGATGAGTTCATAGAGCTCAATCTCTTTATATTTGAAGGAGCTAAAGTAACAGTAAGGGCGATTTATTTTACTGGTACCAGTTTACCAGAGAAGAATCTTAAAGAGATCATGTCCCTTAAAGAAGGAGGTTTATATAATCCCGATCTTATCGATATAGACAGAGAGGCGATTGAGGGGTTTTACAATGCCCTCGGGTACCTGACGGCCAATGTTGAAGAGTTTCAGACAAATCCCCCCATCCCCCCTTTAAAATCCCCCTCAAATCCCCCTTTAATAAATAATCCCCCCTCACCCCCCTTTAGTAAAGGGGGGAAGGGGGGATTATCCCTTTTACAAAGGGGAGTGTGGGGGGATTCGGAGGGATTACCTGAGGAAATTGATATCGTTGTTAAAATAAACGAGGGTTTGAGGACAGAGATTGAAGGGGTAAATATTGTTGGAGCGAATCTTGTCCCTGAGGCAGAGGTAAAAAGGGTTATCGGTATAAAGCCAGGGGATGTATACAACGATGTTGATATTTCTGATGCGAGATATAGGGTTATTGAGTTGTACAGTACCTATGGGTTTACCGAGGCAGTTGTGTCAATAAAGAGGAAGGTTGAAGGTCAAAAGGCATCTATAACCTTTCAGATAGACGAGGGCACTGAAATATTATTTGGTAAGACGATAATTATCGGAAATTATAAGACAAGAGATGAAGTGGTAAAAAGGGAGTTACAATATCATGAAGGTATGCCCTTTGATTACCGCCTTCTCGCTAAAGATAGGCAAAGACTCTACAAGTTGGCTCTGTTTACAGATGTTGATATGGAAGTGCTCGATAAATATGACCACAAAAAGGATGTCTTAATAAAGTTAAAGGAGGGCCATGCAGGCGCAGTAGAGTTAGGTCTGGGATATGCTGATTATGAGAGATTCAGGGGATTTATTGATTTGAGTTACCGAAATCTCTGGGGTATGAACAGGCAGTCTTCGTTAAGGTTCGAGCTGAGCTCGCTCGAGAGGCGGTATATATTGCAGTACCAAGAACCGTGGTTTCTTGGTCTGCCGATACCATTCAGGTTATTTTTACTCCGTGAGGACAAAAGGGAAATAAATATCGACACAAGAGAGACGAGATATAGATTGACGAGACACAGTGCTATGGCTGGTCTGGAGAAAAGACTGAGTGATACTCTGAAAGTAGAATTGTACTATGAACTCTCTCTCGTAGAGACGTTTGATGTAAAACCGGATGTTGTCCTGAGCAAGGAGGATATAGGCACACTCACCATAAGCGGTATAAGGCCTGGAGTCATTTATGATACGAGGGACAATCCATTTGACCCTAAGAAAGGAATCCTCTCGGGAATCTCTCTTAAACTTACTTCCCCTGCATTTCTGTCAGAAACGAACTTTGTAAAACTTATACTACATGGTAGTAAATATCAAGAACTTATTAAAAGGGTTGTCCTTGCCATATCACTAAGAGGGGGCATTGCCCAGGGATACCATAAGACTGATGAACTTCCAATTGTCGAGAGATTTTTTCTTGGGGGCAGAACGACTGTAAGGGGTTATGAGCAGGATACCCTTGGTCCCAAAGGAGCAGACGGAACTCCGACTGGTGGGAATGCCTTTCTTATGGGAAATATCGAAATAAGGTTATCTCTCGGCAAAGGTGTAGGAATCGCCACTTTCCTTGACGGAGGAAACGTCTGGTTAAAGGCAAAAGATATAAACCCAAAGGAATTTAGATATACCACAGGGATTGGTTTTAGATACAATACGCCTGTCGGTCCTATAAGGCTCGACTATGGTCATAAACTCCGGAGGGAGAAGGGAGAGAGCAGTGGTGAACTGCATTTCAGTATTGGCTATGCATTCTGAAAGAGCACGGGGCAAAAAGCGGCTAAGGTTACGAAGCCCGTTTAGTTTAGCGGTCACGCAGTTCGGCTCTCTCACGTTACCGTTTAACATCACCGATACGGGCATCGTTGCCGCAGCCTTAACCGCAATTAACCTTACTTTTTTACTGCTCTTCGTTTTCTGCTCTTTGCTCTCTGCTGAAATTAAAGACCGTGTAGTTGCATTTGTGGATGACACTGCGATAACCCTTAGTGAATTGGAAGAGGCATATACAGAGGCACTAAGAGTAAACCCGGGTATAACAGAAGATGAGGTCCTGAATACAATGGTCAACCGTCTACTTCTTCTCAGAGAGGCGAAAAAGCTCAGGTTAGAGGCACCCTCTATGGATGAACTGCTCAGGGAATATATTGATCTAAAGATAAGGGCATTTATAAGGATAAGAGAAAAAGATCTAATAGATTTCTATGAAAAACACCTCAATGATTTTCGCGGCAAGGAATTTGAGGCCGTAAGGGAAGAGATAGAAAGATATCTTATCGAGAAAGAGTTGAACCAGCGTCTTAAAAGAGAGATTGAGGAGTTAAGACAAAAGGCATATATAAAGATACAGCTTAATTCAATTAATAAAGATTAACCACAGAGAGAGTAACCAAACTTAATTCATTTCATGTAGATTTTTGATGAGGCAATTTGCCCTTACCTGCCCTGAACTCCTTAGTTGAATGAACTATTTGTGGATATAAAATCAGGCTATATGGTTAAATAAATCCACAGAGGATCTTATGAAGACATGGACTCATCCAGGCGGTAAGTTAAGAGAGCTTGGAGCTGAATCATTAACAGATGTAGAGCTCTTATCAATCCTCATTTCTACAGGGACAAAGGGAAAATCCGCAGAAAAAATAGCTGAGGAAATCCTCGACAAGTTCGGCTCTTTCAAGGGAATGGCAAACCAACCATTAGAAAAGTTTCTTGAGATAAGGGGACTCGGGGATGTAAAGATTATCAGGATCGCTGCCGCATTTGAGATTGCAAGGAGGATTGTTAATCAGGTGTTGAAGGAATATAATAAATAGGGGTGGAGTATATCATTGGAAGTTCAAATTAAAGGCCATGCGATTTTTGAAGTAGGACGAAGGAATATTTCAGAGGAATTTATAAGACTTGTTGTTAATAATCCACAACAGAAATTGCCTTCTAAAAAAGGGCGTGTTATCATTCAAAATAAATATTTTGATCAAGAGGAAAAGAAAGAAATGCTCATAAGAATTATAGGCATTGAAACATCTGAAAAATTCGAGGTCATAACAGCTTATAAAACATCCAAGATCAGTAAATATTGGATCGAAGGAGGGTAAAATGAGGGTCATATTTGATCCAGAAACCGACACTCTTAGTCTTATTTTTAGGGAAGAAAAGATAGCCGAAAGCGATGAGGTAAGGGAAGGTATCATTATTGATTACAGCAAGGATGGGAAGATTGTATCCATGGAAATTCTTGATGCCTCAGAGCAAATATCCGAGCCGCAGGGAATATTTTATGAGATTAAAAGCAAAGAAAAAGTTCTTGCCTAAAGGGAAGCATTAGATATAAGACTGGGAGAACTGGTATGGAAAAAGTAAAAGTCTGGTATGACCCTGAAGGGGATTATCTCGAGGTCATATTTGAAACGAGAGAAGGATATTTCAGAGAAACAGAATCAGACCAGATAATGGAAAAGGTTGATATGGAAGGCAATGTAATAGGTTTCTCAATACTGAAAGTAAGCTCTATTAAAGGCCATCCCCTTGAACTCTCTCTTACGGGAACAAAATAGTATTTGAATGAAGAAAACCAAGCTCACTGAAAAACCTTCTCGAATCCCCGATATTTCAGAACAAAGCATATCTCAGAAATTTAAAGAATATATTGATCAAATCTCACAGTTAAACACGGAATCCGCTAAAGCCCAAAGGTTCCTTATTCTTTTAAAGGATGTCTTTGGCGATGTTAACGCAGGGTTTGTTGAAGATTATTTACACGGTGTTGAAAAATACATTAGTGTCAGGGAAAAAGATATTATTTTGAGAGGGAGGATTGATACCCTTTATGGCAACCTGATAATAGAATTTGAAAAAGATCTTAGAAGAAGTCTCGAAGAAGCAAAAACACAGCTTGAGAAATACATTAGTTATCTCTCAGAACAGGGTG
>JBFMAM010000113.1:0-5774 GCA_040755805.1 Nitrospirota bacterium | reverse complement strand
TGAACTCAAGAATAAGGGATAATGGTATCTTAATAAAAGAAGGCGAGCAAATAAGGATTAAGGTCTCGATAGCCTGGTGCGAGAGAGGGGAGTTGAACCCCTACGGGTTGCCCCACTGGATCCTAAGACCGAAAATGCCCTAAAATCCCACTTTCTCTAACTACCTGATTTTGCTTGTAAATTCTTGATTATCAAGGGTTTATAGGTTTAAGGTAAGTTGGAGGGAGTTGGGTTAAATTGGGAGGTTTTTAGGGCTGATAGTTACAAAATGGTTACAGTTAACAGTAAAAGGAAAGGAGAAGAACATGGCACAGACTTTAACCAAAAATGAGGCTTATTCAATAGCGAAGAAGGTTACTGAAGAAAGAAAGCTTAACCCTGATATTATTGGGAAGATTGAAGACTTACCTGTAAGTGAATACATAATCAGCTTTGTCATAGAATCCCTTGAGAAGATCGCACCCATAAAGGCGATGCTCAGGGATGATGACCTGCTGGAGCTGAAAGGCTATGAACTGAATGCCACGAATAAAGCAATTAACGAGGTCTATCACTTACTTGATGCTGCTGTAGACCTACACACAAGGACACACTAAGCTATTGCATTAGGGTATTGGCAAGTATTGTTAGTGCTTTGAATTGCTCAGTAGAAGGCCCTGGGGTAACCGGGGCCTTTTCTTTTTATATGTCCTTAGTCCTCTATACACAGTAAACCATTTACAATTTCCATAACCTATATGTTATAATAGCTCTGTGGATTGGGTTGTTGAATACTACAGGGACAGCAAAGGCAAGGAACCTGTAGCAGAGTTTATTAATGCACTTTCAAATGAAACACGGGCTAAGGTATTCAGGACTATCAAGTTATTAAAGGACTATGGCGTTTTACTCAAAGAACCTTATACAAGACAGGTAAGGGGCAAAATAAGGGAATTGAGAATTAGAGACAGTGAAGGAGCTGTCAGGATTTTTTATTTCACATTCACGGGAAGGCGGATCATCCTGTTACATGGGTTTATAAAGAAAACAGAAAGGACACCTTTAAAAGAGATAGAGATTACAGAAAAGAGAATGAACGATTTTATTGATAGACAAAGGGGGCAACCATGAGAAAGATAACAAAAGGATATACGAGGGGCAGGACATTAGAAGAACATATCGCAGAGCAAATGAAAGACCATGAATTTAAGAAAGCATGGCATGACCTTGACCCTGAGTTTGAGTTATTAGAGAGCATGATTAAGGCAAGGGAAAAATCAGGACTTACACAGGCTGAGCTTGCTAAAAAAATGGGCACTAAACAGCCTGCTTTATCCAGATTGGAACGAGGGGGTTTCAGGAAGGCAACGGTAGAGACCCTTAAGAAGATTGCAGATGCACTTGATGCAAGACTTGTTATAAAGTTAGAGGCTAAAAAGGGATAAATTAAGGAGGCTTTTATGAAGAATATAAGGGTTTTAATCTCAATCATTCTGCTGGTGACTTTCTTTGTTGTCTGTCTTTCTCTTGCAGCAGACTATAAATATGTCGGTTCTGTTAAATCTAACAAATATCACTACCCTACCTGTAAATGGGCATTAAGAATTAAGCCTGAAAATCTGGTAACATTTAAATCTGCTAAAGAGGCTTTGGCAGCGGGTTATGTTCCCTGCAAGGTCTGTAAACCATCAACTGAGGATTAATCCAAGACTGGGAAAGGAGGAGTAAAATGATTTTTAGAAAAATCAGTCTACTTTTAGTTACAGTTTTATGTTTATCTTCTTGTTCCGTTTTTATGGCTGCTAAACATGAGGGCACATCTCCCGAGGAAATTCAGCAATGCAGAACTCGAGGCTGTTTATTAGCTAAGGGCGTTGAAGTCATATCAAGCGAGAAAAATGTAGATGGCGAGCTTATTGATACCTGTAAGGTAATGAAAAAGAAAGGCTCTACAGCCAGAGCTATTATGCATGGTCTTTTGGATGTGGCTACTCTTGGTATTTGGGAAGTAGCAGGGACCCCTATAGAGGGAGCAACGGGGAAGAAGGAATACTTTACAATCAGAGTCTACTACGATAAAGAAGAAAATATAAAGAAAGTAGAGTTACTCCAATAAGGGTAAGGCGTTACCAACAAAGAGATATTAGAGATGCCGGTAAAAGAAAGGGAAAGATTATTTACTGTCATAGCAAGGCGGGGGTTTGAAAAAGACCTATATACCCAAGAGGAGGTATTTGATGACATAAGACATTCACCTTTTACTATTAAAGAGGCAGCAGAATATCTTGAAGTAGCAGAAATAACAGTTAGAAGATGGGTAAAAGATGGTATCCTCCAGTCTAAAAGGATAGGTAAGAATATCGTGTTTGATGCTGATGTCCTGAAAGAGTTTAAAAGAAAAAGACAATCAGCAAACTGATAAGGATACATTAAACATTCAGGGGATAGCCTCCGGGGGCGAAAAGCGGTAATTTCTGACCGTTTCCCCTGATTATTAAGGAGAGACCACTAAAAAGAGGGTGGTAAATGGAACTAAAGGAAAATGAAACGGAAGACATATATTAAAATAACTTTTTGCTATATTTATTAGTGAGGGCAATATGGTTAGAGCAAAAACTTTTTTAATTTGCGGTATTACTCTTTTTTTAATGTCTTGTGCTACTACCCCAGAAGTTCCAATGGATGTTAAATGTAGACAAGCAAATGACTATATCAATATGGCATCCTCTGTAGTAAATACTAATTTATCTCTTGCAAATGAGACCGCTGTAAAAGCTGTTACATTATGTCCTTCACCTGACAATATGGCCTTTCTTGCTTATATTGACTCCTTATTGGGCTGGCACGATATGGCTAAAGTTTGGGCTGATATAGCCTTACAAAAAAACCAAATAATCCTAATATCTTAGCTTATGCAAGTATGGTTTATTTTAAAGCTGGAAAGCATAATGATGCAATAATAATGCTTGGGCAAGCATTACATCTTGATCCAAATCATGCTTTAGCAAGACAAGTACTCGGAGAGGTTTATCTCTTACAGAGAGAGTTAAAAAAAGCCGAAATGGAATTTCTAAAAAATATATTAAACAATCCAGATTTTGCAAAAACTTATTATTTTTTAGGAAAGCTCTATATGGATGAGCTACTTGATTATGAAAGAGCCACAGAGTATTTAGCTAAATATAAATTGCTTGATTTAAACAATAGTTTTGGTTATTTAGATGATACAAACAAAAGATTAAAGAAGTTAAAGGAGTTATTTAAACAAGATTATAATAGAGAGGAAACTCCCAAAGGTAAAGCAAGAGAGCTTCTTTACTAAAAATATATGACTCAGGGGATAGGGTAGCTCCCGAAAAGGCTAACTCCTAAGCCCTGCCCCTGAGTAACTTTAGGAGAGACCACAGGGAGGGTGGTAAATGAAAACGCCAAAGGATTTTGCAGACTTATATATTAAAGGAGAAATTTATTTACCAATTTTTCATAGCATATCTGAACTTATAGGAGTATACAATGTGTGTAAGGAACTCTCAAAAGATAAGCAGGCTCAAAATTATAAAACACAAATTAAGAAAGCAATATCGGAACTAAAGCGTAACAAGCTAAATGCCTTAAGTGAGCTAAACCTTGCCCCTTCAGTAGAAAATAAAATATATATTGCACTTTATGAACTTATGCAAGCTGTACTTTATCCCCCAACGCCTGTTTTAAGAATCATCAACAGGGAAACAACCAAAAAAAGAAGAACGGCAATAAAGTCTCTTGAGAAAGCTTTAGAGTATCCATTTCTTTCAGGGTCAGCTAATGAAGTTATAAAAAAAGAATTGGATAGACTAAAAAATTTTGACAAAGAAAAAGGTGTATATCACCCTATTAAAGAAGTTGATCTCTATAGAGAAGTTCGTAAGCCTACAATTTTAACGGGGATGCTTGGAGGTCCTGTATCATATAGACTACATAAAGAGAAGATGGAAAAATTTCTGAGCACACCCCTTAAGATTAAGGAAGGTAGACCTACTAAGTTCTTCTACAAGACCTTACAGATTATCGTTTTTAAATATTTAAACGAGGAATCCAACATACCAATAGGAAAGGCTAAAAACCTCACAGCAAAGATTATCAACGAATATTTCAATAAACAAGGCTTTCGAGGTATGGCTAACCTTACCAGTAGAGATATCGACAACGCCCTTCATAGCAGTTAATAACCCTCCTATTACTAAAAACTCAGAAAAAATTTTTGAGTTTTGAGTAATAACTTTCTTATAAGGTATTCTGTCTTTAAATACGAATTTTGTGAATAGAAAAGGAGTTTTGAATAATGACAAAGACAGAGCAAAAAACCTTCACTACTTTAGATATTGGGCTTGCCTCTTTTTTGGAACTTCACAACCTTCCAGTAAAACTTGAAGTAAATAACGGCAAGGTAATTTTCACATTCTCGGTGAACGAGGACCTTTATAAACTGATAATGGACTATAACAGCAATGTTAGTGTCCGTGTTTTAGATTTTGTGACCACTCTAAAAAAGCTCAGAGGGCAGCTACTAACACTGAGGGGACAAAGATGATAGCAGGCCTCTTTAACGGTGTTAGGTGTAAGCAAGGAGATAAAAAATGGAAAACATAAAAGAGATAAAGGCAAGGGCAATTGAGGTTTACAGGTATTACATTCCTAATATAACCACGGGAAGGAATATACTCTGTCCCTTCCATGAGGATAGAAGGACCAAATCATTTGGGCTTTATGGCAGTGCAGATGATTTAAAGTTTAAGTGTTTTGGATGTGGAAGGCAGGGAGACAGCATTGACTTTATTCAGGAGAAAGAAGGCTACATAGATTCAGGAGATGCCATTAAGAGAGCAAGAGAAATTTTAGAGTTGAATGATGATTCTTATAAAAGAAAAACCTTGACCTTACAACAGATAAAAGAGTTTAAACTTGATGGAAATTCCATATTCAAAAGAATGCATACCTATAAAGCAGGTAATCCTGAATACATTAAAGTTATATATAAAGACCCTGAAGGCAACAAACAGGCAAGATATTTTACCCTGATTGATAGCAATAAAGGATTATACCTACCTGAGAGAAAAAGTAAGCCTGTCTTATATAACCAAGAACTTTTAACACAAAGACCTAATGACATTGCTTGCTACGTAGAAGGTGAACGAGATAGCGATACTTTAACAGAGTTAGGCTTTTTAGCAGTAACCTCAGGTAGTGCCACAGACTTTAACTCATACATGATACACCACAAAGGAGAACATTTTAAGGGGCGTGATGTAGTGTTATTCTCTGACCATGACCATGCAGGCTATGAGTCCATTAAAAGAATAGCAGAGGCTTTATCACCAATAGCTAAATCAGTTAAACAGGCAAACCTACAGAAGGTATGGGATGAAATCTTTAAAGATATGGGCTATGAGATAACACAAGGGGCTGATATAACGGATTTTGTGGAACTCTACAAAGAGCTTTTTAACGGTGATGTAAAAGAAGTTATCCTTAAAATGATAAAGGATGCTGAGAGTATAAAGATAGAGAAAAAGAACCTTGTAGACAGCCTCCTTAAATGGAACGACATTTTAAACCTTAATGTTAAGACTGAATATGTCCTGCTCGACATTTTTGGAACAACTATTTCGAGTTTAAAGTTAGTCCTACTAGGCTTTCAAGTTTATAATAATTAGCCGGGACATCATATCCCAGCGCCTCATGCGGCCTATAGGTGTTGTATTTTATCCTATAGGCTTCTAAATCAATCTCTGCATCAATTGGGTCTGTGTACTCCC
>JBFMAM010000112.1:0-5822 GCA_040755805.1 Nitrospirota bacterium | reverse complement strand
CTCCAATCAGGTTTCCATTTTTGTCAATAGGTGACGTTGCCTCGGCTATAATAAACTTTTCACCCTCTATCGCAGAGAGGTATTCTATTTCTCCTGTTACCTTACCGTTTACAACCTTCCTGTAAGGAACTTCTATAAACCCAAAATCATTCACCCTTGCATATGACGCTAGAGATGTTATAAGTCCTATGTTCGGACCTTCAGGTGTCTCTATTGGGCATATCCTTCCGTAGTGTGTCGGGTGTACATCTCTCACCTCAAAGCCAGCTCTCTCACGCGTAAGACCACCAGGGCCGAGTGCAGAAAGCCTTCTCTTGTGTGTAATCTCGGAGAGCGGGTTTGTCTGGTCCATAAACTGGCTAAGCTGACTCGAACCAAAAAACTCCTTTACAGCAGCCATCACAGGCTTCGCATTTATTAAATCATGTGGCATTGCTGTCTCAAGGTCTGTCAGTGTCATCTTTTCCTTTATGGCGCGTTCCATCCTTACAAGCCCTATCCTGAATTGGTTCTCGAGGAGCTCCCCAACCCCTCTAACCCTTCTGTTTCCGAGATGATCTATGTCATCAACTTCTCCCTTACCTGTTCTGAGAGCTAAAAGATATTTCACTATCTCTATTATGTCTTTATCCGTGAGCACCCTATTTTCAAGTGGAATGTCAATACTGAGCCGTTTATTTAACTTCAACCGACCAACAGGTGAAAGATCATATCTTTTAGGATCGAAAAATAATCCATTAAATAGCTCTCGCGCAGCATTTAAGGTTGGTGGCTCGCCAGGCCTTAATTTTTTGTATACCTCAACAAGTGCCTTCTCCTGCGTACTAACCCTGTCTGTCAGTAGTGTATCTCTGAGTGAAGAGAGATAGTGGACATTATCTATAAAAAGGAGGCTGAGAGAATCGATCTTGAGAGAAAGGATCTTGTTAAAGGCATCTTCTGTAATAACCTCGTTACCTTCGAGTATCACCTCTCCGGTCGAGGGATCAATAATATCTTTCAGGGTAATCCTGCCGATAATTTCATTCTTAGAGATAGGTATTGCCTTAATTCCGGATGCCTCCATCTTTCTGATGGCTCCTCTCGTGATTCTACTCCCTTCCTTAAGGATCAGTTCTTTTGTATCAGGGGCGACTATGTTCAGGGCAGATTTGAGCCCTGCAAGGACTTCACTCACAGGCCGCGTAAATTTATTACCCTGTATGTTGATTATCTCTACCGGATAGAAAATCTTTAAAAGATCTTCATTCGAGTAACCGAGGGCCTTGAGGACTATCGTTGCAGGAAGTTTTTTCCTTTTGTCTATCCTCACATACAAGATGTCTTTTGTATCAAACTCAAAATCAAGCCACGAACCCCGTGAAGGGATTATCCTCGCAGAATAAAGAAGCCTTCCACTGGCATGTGTCTTGCCCTTATCATGGCTGAAGAATACCCCGGGTGAGCGATGAAGCTGACTGACAACAACACGTTCTGTTCCATTTATTATAAAGGTTCCTATGTCAGTCATTAATGGCATCTCACCAATATAGACGTCCTCCTCTCTCGATTCTCTTAGCCTCTTGTTCCCCTTTGGTTCAAATTCCCATAGGTTAAGCTTCACCTTAATCTTAAGGGGCGCAGCATAAGTGATCCCTTTCTGGAGGCAGTCTCGAACGCTGAACTTTGGTTCGCCTACTATATAACCTAAAAACTCTATAGAGGCTGTCTCGTTGTAATCCATTATTGGAAATACACTCAGGAAAGCAGCCTGCAGCCCAGTTTCTTCCCTTTTGTCCATAGGGATATCCCTCTGCAAAAATTTCTCATAAGACCTCTTCTGTATCTCTATGAGGTTCGGGACTTCCAAGAACTGAGGAACCTTTCCAAAATTTAATCTTTCTTTAAGAGCTCTTGCCATATTTCTCCTTTTAAAAAACGTTAAACGTAAAACGTAAAGCGTCAGGCGATCTTTTTATCTCCTTACGCCTTACCACTTACACCTCACGACATTACTTTATTTCTACTATTGCTCCCTGTTCTTCGAGTTTTGCCTTGATTGATTCGGCTTCGTCTTTTGTAATCCCGCTCTTTACAGGTTTTGGTGCTCCGTCAACAAGGTCTTTTGCCTCTTTAAGCCCAAGTCCGGTAAGTTCCCTTACAACCTTTATAACCTGAATCTTCTTTTCACCAGCTGCAGAGAGGATTACATCGAAGATTGTCTTCTCCTCGGCTTCTGGGACGGCTACTCCAGCAGCCGCTCCTGGCACCGCAGCCACAGCAACTGGCGCTGCAGCGGTTACGCCATATCTTTCCTCAAACTCTTTTATAAACTTTGACATCTCGAGTATGGTCATGTTATCGATAAACTCAAAAACCTGTTCTTTTGTAATAGCCATTTTTAAAAATCCTCCTTATTTTTAGTTATTGAGTTATTAAGTCATTGAGTTATTTAAGAAGCTGTTTTAATAACTTAATAACTTAGTTACTTAATTACTTTTTTTATTCTTAAGTGCTTCCATTGCATAAGCAAAACTGCTTACAGTTGCATTAAGCGCACCAGCCAATTTACTGAGAGGTGCTTGAAGCATACCCGCAAGCATGGACAGCAACACCTTCATTGGCGGTAACTCTGCGATAGCTCTTATATCATCTAATTCACAGAACCTCCCTTCGAAAATACCACTACTGACCTTAAGCTTCTCGTTCTTCTTTGAGTACTCAAGTATCTTTTTTGCTATAAGAATGGGGTTATCGTAGCTGATAGCTATACCTATAGGACCTTTAAACGAGTCCTTTGCAGTTGATACAGGTATGCCCTGGGACGCAATCTTCGCAAGGGTGTTTTTAACTACCCTATACTCAAAGTTTCCATCTCTCAAGAGTCTCCTCAACTCTGAAAGCTCGGCAACAGTCAACCCCCTATAATCTGTAAGGATTATGGCCTTTGCTCTATCGAACCCATCTTTTAGTTCTGTTATAACCTGTTCTTTTTTCTCCCTCTTCAGTTTATACCCCTTTCCCCAGAGACGCTATATCAATAGATATCCCCGGTCCCATTGTTGGCGAAATTGATAACTTCTTCAGATATTTACCTTTGCTCGTTGCTGGCTTTGCCTTTACTATCGATTCAATTACTGCCTTAGCATTATCGAGGAGCTTCTGGTTATCGAATGAGACCTTTCCGATCGGGATGTGCACGATTCCAGCTTTTTCAGCCTTATATTCTACCTTTCCTGCCTTTATCTCTTTAACAGTCCTCGCAATATCGAAAGTTACAGTGCCAAGTTTTGGGTTTGGCATAAGTCCTCGTGGACCGAGTATCTTACCGAGTTTTCCTACAAGACCCATGATATCAGGGGTTGCAACAGATCTGTCAAAGTCAAGCCACCCCTTGCTTATCTTCTCAACAAGATCCTCTGCACCAACAAAGTCTGCGCCCGCATCCATAGCTTCTTTTTCCTTCTCTCCTTTTGCAAAAACGAGAACCCTTACCTTTTTGCCCATACCATGGGGAAGGACAACCGTACCCCTTACCATCTGCTCTGATTTCCTCGGATCGATACCGAGATTTACTGCCAGGTCAACGGTTTCATCAAACTTGGCATATGAAGATTTCTTCACAAGGCTTATTGCCTCTTCAAATGAGTATTCCTTACCTTTTTCAATCTTCTCTTTAGCTGCCTCTATCTTTTTACCCATCTCTCCCTCTTTACCCCATTAGAAAGAAAATGTTTCATTCCTTATTGAAGGCAGGGTTAAAACCCCACCCTTTCTAACGGGGTTTAATCTATTATCTCGACCCCCATACTCCTCGCTGTGCCGCTTATTATCTTTATAGCTTCATCCAGAGAGTAAGCATTAAGATCTGGAAGCTTTCTCTGTGCTATTTCTCTGACCTGCGCTGATGTAACTCTGCCAACCTTATCCTTGTTAGGTGTACTTGACCCCTTTATAATGCCAGCTGCCTTCTTCAGTAAATCCGATGCAGGAGGTGTTTTTGTTATAAATGTAAATGATCTATCAGGGTAGACAGTTAATACCACTGGCACTACCGTGTCTCCAAGTGCCTGGGTCTGAGCATTAAATGCCTTACAAAACTCCATGATATTAACACCGTGTGGACCGAGTGCCGGTCCTACAGGCGGTGCAGGGTTTGCTTTCCCCGCAGGTATCTGAAGCTTGACCTGAGCAATTACTTCCTTCTTAGCCATCTATTCCTCCATAATTGCAAAATACGTCTAATGGTTACGGTTACGAAGCCCGTTTCGTCTGTCGGTTGAGTTATTCGTAACAGACATAACCCATAGACGTTTTACCCCGCACCCCAGAAAGCCCCACCCGCGCAGTCCTCGCACCCCGCGAAAGTGGGGTGCGGGGTTTACGATACGAGCCCTGTTAGATAATAATTACTATCTAACAGGGCGAGCTTCGTAACCGCTTAACCTCATACCATATTCATGCCTTCTCCACCTGGAAGAAATTAAGCTCAACAGGTGTCTGCCTGCCAAATATGCTAACCATGACGCAAAGCCTGCCATGTTCTATATCAACATCCTCGACAGAACCAACAAAATTGGTAAAGGGCCCATCGATAATCCTGACATTTTCTCCCTTCCTGAATTGGGTCTTAACCTGGGGTAAAGGCCCCTTCTCTATCTGCTGGAGTATAACCACAACCTCTTCCTCGGAAAGTGCAACAGGTCTTGTCCCGCCTACAAAGCCTGTTACACGTGGCGTACCCCTAATAAAATGCCATGTCTCGTCATCCAGTTCCATCTCCACAAGTATATATCCAGGATAAAATTTCTTATCACTTTCTCTCCTTTTACCTCCTCTTAACTCTATAACCTTCTCCGTAGGTATGAGTATTCTCGATATCTTCTCCTTTAGACCCCTTTTATCTATCTTCTCTTCTATAGCAAGCTTTACTTTCTCCTCAAACCCCGAATAGGTGTGTACTACGTACCAGTTTCTCCCCATAGCCTTACCGTAATGCTATCCCGACTAATTTCGAAAGGCCAAGATCAACAATGCCCAGGAACAACGAAATAACTATGACTGTAATTATTACAACCCAGGTCGAACCGATAAGTTCATCCCGTGAAGGGAAAACTACCTTCTTTATCTCAACCTTTACTTCCCTGAAAAATTCCTTAACCCTGTTTAACATAGTATTTTATTCTGCTCCCAAAAAACCCTTTTGTGACAGGTCGGTCCCGAAAGCTTTCGGGATGCCACTACCCCATATATGGGTAGAATCAGCCGCCCCGCCTCGGGCGGGCGGACTGACCCGATTTTCACCTTATAAGTGGCAGGCCAGGAGGGATTTGAACCCCCAACCCTCGGATTTGGAGTCCGATGCTCTATCCATTAGAGCTACTGGCCTATCCTCTGAAAATTCCAAATGCCAAATTACAAATTCCAAAAGATTTGAAATTTGATATTTGTCATTTGACATTTGCATTGATTACGCTTTCACCTCCTTGTGCACTGTATGCCGCCTGCAATGCCTGCAGTATTTCTTTAGCTGGAGCTTGTCAGGTGTATTCTTTTTATTCTTCATACTTGAATAGTTCCGGTTCTTACACTCTATACATTGAAAAAGGATTATATCACGCATTGTCGCTTCGCTCCAAATCAAAATGTAAAATGCAAATATCAAAATTATCGAATTCCTTAATTTTGCATTTTGATTTTTGAATTTTGAATTTATAATTATTCTATCACCTCGGTAACAACACCTGCACCTACAGTCCTTCCACCCTCTCTTATAGCAAACCTTAACTCCTTCTCCATTGCTATTGGTGAAATAAGCTCTACTATCAGATTTATGCTGTCAC
>JBFMAM010000111.1:0-5874 GCA_040755805.1 Nitrospirota bacterium | reverse complement strand
AGAGGTTGAGGTAGATATCTCATCGAGAGGTCTTCCTCATTTCTCAATGGTTGGACTACCTGATGCTGCTGTTAAGGAATCAAAGGACAGGGTCAGGGCTGCACTTAAGAATATTGGGTTTAATTTTCCACTTAAGCAAATAACTGTTAATCTTGCACCTGCAGATTTAAAAAAAGAGGGCTCATCCTTTGACCTCCCGATTGCGATTGGAATTATTGCGGCCGAAGGCGTGATTGAACTTGGTTCAGTTGATGGTTATCTATTTACAGGTGAACTTTCACTTGATGGGAAGATAAAGCCTGTGAGGGGTGCTTTATCTATGGCCCTGAGGGCGAGGGAGATCTGTTTTAAGGGGATAATCCTTCCTGATGAGAATGCGCCAGAGGCAGCAGTTGTTAAGGGTGTTCCTGTATTTGGATTAAAGAACCTTCCTGAGGTTATCGATTTTCTTAGAGATAGTAATCTCAAGTTACCTTTCGAGATAGATCTTCATAAGGCGATGGAAGAGAACTCAATCTATGAGGACGATTTTGTAGAGGTTAAAGGCCAGGAACACGCCAAAAGGGCGCTCGAGGTTGCTGCTGCAGGTGGGCATAATGTGCTGATGATTGGCCCTCCTGGTTCAGGTAAGACAATGCTTGCTAAGAGGCTTCCAACAATACTTCCGGGTATGACCTTCGATGAAGCATTAGAAACAACAAGGATACATAGTGTGGCAGGTTTTCTAAGAGATAGACAACCTCTACTCGCAATACGACCTTTCCGCTCTCCACATCATACAATATCAGATGTTGCATTAATCGGTGGAGGACAGATTCCAAAGCCTGGAGAGGTTAGTCTTGCGCATAATGGGGTGCTTTTCTTGGATGAACTACCAGAATTCAAGAGAAATGTTCTTGAGGTTCTAAGACAGCCTATCGAAAATGGAGAGGTGACCGTATCAAGAGCAGTAGCATCAATAACTTATCCAGCATCATTTATGCTGGTTGCTGCTATGAACCCCTGTCCCTGTGGTTTCTGGGGAGATCCACGACATCAATGCACATGCACACCGGGGCAGATACATCGTTACAGGCACAGGGTTTCAGGCCCGCTTCTCGACAGGATTGATATACATATAGATGTGCCTGCAGTGCCTTATAAAGAATTATCAACAGAACACCCTGGAGAGAGATCAGAAGACATAAGAAAACGGATTATTGCTGCGAGGGGCATTCAGCTTGAACGATTTAAGAATGACAAGAGGATTCACCCCGCACCTTCGCAAAAGTGCGGGGTTTATTCAAATGGACAGATGAAGACAAGACATGTCAAAAAATACTGTAATCTAAAACCCGAAGCACAATCACTTCTTGAAACTGCTATGCAAAAACTTGGTCTTTCTGCAAGGGCATATACGAGGATATTGAAATTGTCACGGACTATTGCTGACCTTGAGGCATCAGAGGATATCCAGTCACAGCACGTCTCAGAGGCTATCCAGTACAGGACGCTGGACAGGGGAGTGTTTTAAGAGATCAAAGGTTTACAATCTCTTCCACAAATGATATAAAGTTTTTAAAGTCCCTTTCGAATGACTCGAAACTCTCGCTCGCCTTCTCCGCGATTGTTATCACATTTTCTGGAATTATCATAAAACCATAGATATGCCTTATCTTGTGGCGAAATGCCCTGTAAATATCGAGTTTTTTAGCGGTCTCAACAGATATAACCTCTGGACGGAGCCTCTTTATTGGAAGAGTCATCCTCTCAAGGACTTCTCTGTGCCACTCATGCCCAGAGGGCTTTTCTTCACCTGTAAAATCCATTATTTTCTCGAAGATAGTTTCAATGCCCTCATAAAAACTATGTAGATTCATTGCCAGGCTTTCGATATATACAGCCCTTTCCTCTCTGTTGGTTTTTTCCTTTATTGCTGAAAGTCTCTTTTTGATTACCTCAATACATTGTTTGAGGAGTAATACCTCCCTTTCGGTCTCACTGAGAAGTACCAGTGCTTTTTCTTTTGTCATAGTATCTTGCCTCTATTAACCTTTTCTTTTATCCAGGGATAAGCCCTTTCATAAAGGACTAAATCGAAATCAATATCTGCCGTGGTAAGGATCTTCTCAGTCTCAATTATAGCCTCAATGTATTTACTCTCAGGCAGACCTTCTACTGCTATGTCTATATCAGAATCTATCTTAAAGTCCCCTTCGATTAGAGATCCAAAGATGATGACCTTCTTTGCACCGAGAGACTTGAGTTTCTCAGCTACTACTGGAAGAAGTTCCCATACTTTATCCCTGCAAGAAGAAAGTCTTGACTCCAAGAGTTTCTCCTTTTCTTTCCATCCCTCAATATATTCACCAAACCTGCTCATGATGAAAGTATATCAGATTTCTACCTTTATGTTTAGCCAAATACAAGGTACCTCTACCCTGCAAGGGCATATACAAGGATATTGAAATTGTCACGCACAATTGCTGACCTTGAAGCATCAGAGGATATCCAGTCACAGCACGTCTCAGAGGCAATTCAATATAGGACATTGGATAGAGGGGTGTTTTAAAAGGCCCTAAGGGATGTTCTTGCAGGCACTTAGTAAATTCTTATGATTTCATCTTCCACAATTATAAGGTGCTTTTCTGGTAGCTTATCCTTATATTTGTCAAAAAATCCATCTATGGTTTTCAGTAAATAACTGGTTTTTGTTATTGTAAGCTTGATTAAGATAACACCGCCAATATCATGGGCAATAAATTTATAGTAGTTTTGAAAATCTGCATCTCTGGTAACAATCCACATCTTGCTTTTTTCTGCAAGTTTATAGACCTCGCCATTTTTTATTCCCCCCATCCCTGTCTTTTTTAAATGTTCAACTAAAAACCCTCTCTTTTCAAGGAGATCAATGAGAGCATAGGGAATGTTTTCATCCAGCAGGAATTTTATATTCATATGGCATAAGCTTCATATTCACATAGTTTAGAGGCATATTTAATTGCTGCCTTAATGTCCTCCGGGGTAAGTGAAGGGTAGTCTTTAATTATTTCTTCTGTAGACACGCCCTCAGCTACAAGGGAGACAATTAGATATACTGGTATCCTTGTGCCTTTAATACAGGGTTTACCATGCAATATGTCGGGGTCTGATGAAATATGTTCAAAAATCTCCTTATTTTCCATAATAATGTTCCTCCATTTATTAGAATATGTGAAGATTATAGCAAATTTGACCAATGGTTGGGTTATAGTAGTTGTGCCTGCTACGCCCTCCCGCCACTCCGCAGGCACGGGATTAGCCGTAGCCCCCTTCGCTTCCGCCTCGGCGGATTCGCCTGAGGCGAACAGACACTACGATTGTCCCGAAAGCCTTCGGGATCATGCCCGGCTATTAAGTGCTTAACTAATCTTTACCTACGCAAGAATATTTAAGCCCTGCAAGGTGTCGCTTCAAGCCTCCGCTACACCGCAACTTCAAACTCATGCCAGAGGCAAGCTCGTGCCTTCACCCTGTTAAATGTTTACTATATAATAGGGTATAAGGGTATATAAGGTAAAGAAATAATGGGCTCACCATGTTAATCTTTGAAGTACTCTCAAAGTTGAATAAGAAAATTAGACTTACTGAAATCCAATGGACCCACATTGAACTAAAGCATAAGGAGTTAAGCAACCAAATTCAGAAGATGATAGATACCTTGGAAAATCCAGATCTTGTTTACTACTCACCGCGAGAGGAAAACTATTATTACTACAAATACTTTAGAGAAACGCCGGTGACAGAGAAATATCTCTTATTGATTGTTAAACATTTAAACAATGAGGGGTTTATCATAACAGCCTTTTTTGTTACCAAGATAAGAAAGGAAGGCAAGGAGGTCATATATGAAGGAGAAAATATCCATAAGCTATGATCGTGACGTTGATGTGGTTTACCTTACATTTGGAGAGCCGACCGAAGCGGTTGGGGAGGAAATAGAAGAGGGCATCTTTGCAAGATACGATCCAAAAACTGAAGAACTAGTAGGATTGACCATCATTAATTTCTCCAAGAAATTCGGGGTCAAGCCTAAAGAAGTAGCTATCCCCATATATAAATAAACCCCGCACCCCACTTTCGCGGGGTGCGAGGACTACGCGGGTGGGGCTTTAAAACCCCCCTTGCTATATATTTTTTATCCCGCCTAAAAGGCGGGGCTTTCTGGGTGCGGGGTAAATGTCTAAAAGGATGGGAAAAGTAGGAGTACTCATAGACACTCATAGACAAAGAAGGAAAGTTATCCCTGAAACTCGATCTTATCCCAGTATCAAAAGATTGGGACGGTTGGCTTGTGGTATCTTACTTCTACCCGCCACCCCGCTGACCCACCCCGAGCTGTCACTGCGCTTGCATTGTTCCGCTTACTCTCTACTCCACTCCCCGGCTCCGCTACGCTTCTCGGTCGCTTCGGCTCACTTCGCTCCACGCAAGCTCGTGCCAGAGGCGAGCCCGTGCCTTCGCTCCTCCAAGCTTGGCCTTTGCCTTGCAAGGAAAGAGAGCAAATTTAGGTTAGGCCACGCTCTTATTATCCAAATTTTGGTAAACTTTATGTAAATTATGGTATACATTATTGAAGCAACCTAATTACCAGATAAATGCCAGATAAATGGTAGGTCTGTTCCCTATGGTTAGAGATAAACAGAGTTATGTTTTTGTTAGTAACAATAAAAAATGAGAGGGGCTATGTGATATGAAAAGAAAAAATTTTAGAGTTCCGAATCGAGATATTAAAATCAAGGACCATGAATTGTTATTTATCAACACTAGATGTTTTCAACGGCTATACAACATAAAACAACTCGGACTAGCCGACCGAGTATACCCTTTTGCTACACATACAAGAGGAGCCCATTGTTTAGATTGCTTGGATATGTCCCAGCGCTTTATTGAGGCTCTAGAGGAAAACATTAGTCATTCAACATTAACAAATGATAATGAAAGACGAAGATTTCTCAGTCAAATAGAACAAGACGTTGATCTTATAAGAGCAGCAGCTCTTTTGCACGACATAATGCATATTCCCTATGCACATACGCTGGAGGACGAAAATGGCATCCTTGAAAAAGGAGACAAGAGCGAAAGAATTAACGAGATGATAGACTGCATAGATAAGGACCTTAAAAAGTTAAGAGAATCACCAGAATTGGCTTCCCATGTTATATTCGGATTTAAAGACCAGAGTGAATTGGAGGGAAAAATTAAATATGCTCAAGGCCTCTTAAGGGATGTAAAGAAAGTCTTGTGGACAATTGCACTTCCTGATGAGGATGCAATACAACACTTTATTGAAAGGAAAGCTGAAAAAATTGGGAAAGAGAGTAGTAGGGAGTTGTCCGAAAAAGAAAAACTCGAAATCCGGAATAGAATTGAAAAAAATAGGTTAGATCCTGACAAATTTTACATAGCTGACATGGTAGGAAACACTATATGCGCTGATCTTCTTAGCTATATTTTAAGAGATGTCGAGTTCACAGGAATAGAGATGAAGCCGGGATTTTGGTACCGTCTGTTTGATTATGTTGAGCTTAGACAAAATGAAATAACTGACAAGAAAATTCGTATGGTGATTAAACTCACCAAAAAAGGGGATTGGCGCCACGATGTACTTTCAGCCGTAATTGGTATTCTAAATGTTAGATATGCTCTTACCGAAGCTGTCATCTACCATCATGCAAAATGTGCAGCAAGTGCAATGCTTGGCAAGATCGCATCTTTATGTAACTTAAGTGAGTCTGACGAGTTATATGATATAGGGGATGAAGGACTTATGAACCTGCTCGAAGAAAAGATATATAAAATGAGCAAAAAATTAGAATTTAAGGACAAATCTGATGGTGCTAAGAGACTTTTAGA